>DAOVYP010000122.1 GCA_030635565.1 Spirochaeta sp.
GGTGGAAGAGACTTTGCCTGCGGATCGGCCGCTGGCACTGACTCACTGGCCCGCTCTTGTCCCAACCCTGGCCCGCTCGATTCCCGGAACCCCCTGGGCAGAACGCTGGGAACTCTACATCCGGGGGGTGGAGGTGGCCAACTGTTATGGTGAAGAGACCGAAGAAGGGGCACTGAGGGCTTATTGGGACGCCGAGACGGCGAAAATATCTTCAGCAACTGATACTTTATATTCCAATACCGAGTGGCCGAAGCGGATCGCCGAAGGAATGCCCTCCTGCTCCGGTACGGCGGTGGGGTTGGACCGACTGCTGGCCCTGATCCGGGGAGACACGGATCTCAAGGGGCTGGACCTTTTTCCGATCCATGATATTATGCCTCGGTAATTTTCTATGACAGGAATTGAATATGGGAATGATTAAGGCCGGTGCCATCGCCAAGGGTACCTATCTTCTGGAAAAAAACGAGCCTTTCGTCGTTAATGAACGTGAATTCGTCAATCCCGGTAAGGGTTCGGCCTTTGTCCGGCTCAAACTGAAGAACCTTCGTAACGGTGCAGTCCTCAAGATCACTCACAAAAGCCAGGACAACTGCGAGGAAATTGATGTCGATGAAGTCGAATCCCAGTTCCTCTACTCCGACGGCACAAGTTATCACTTCATGGACAGTTCCACTTTCGATCAGTTCGAAGTTCCCATGGCAAGTCATAGTGATGCCCGGTATTACATGCTCGAGGGTGAAACTTTCAAGCTGACCCGGTGGAATGAAGAAACACTTGATATCCGTCTTCCCCCCAAGAAAGACCTCATCGTCGCCGAAGCCGAGGAAGCCGTTAAAGGCGATACCGTTACCGGAGCCACCAAGTATGTCGTAACGGAAACCGACTTGAAGGTGAAAGTACCGATTTTCATCAAGCAGGGCGAAAAGATCCGGGTCAGTGTGGAAACCGGAGAGTATCAGGAGCGGATCAACGATTGATTATCTGGTCAAACACCACTTGCAGAGCAGGCGGATAGTTGGTTGCGCCCCCAAAGGGGGCTTACGGTGCTGCTGAAACCGCCGGATTTCGGAGACAATACATTCAGGCAAAGCCCTGTTCTTTCACCACCTCCAAAGGAGGCGGCTTCAGCTCTGGTCAACCGGCAGACCACCTGTCGGTTTTCCGGGAACGAGATCCGGCTGAACCTCTCCCTTGGACTCTTCAGCAGCGCCGGAGTCGATACAGGTTCCATGCTGCTTCTGAAAAACATAGCCAAAAAAATCGATCTCGATTCTCTAACCTCCGCTCTGGATGTGGGCTGCGGCGTCGGGACTCTGGGCCTTGCACTGGCCAGACGCTGTCCTGAGGCTCAGGTTAGCATGGTGGATCGGGACGAACTCGCCGTGAGTTTCACCCGGCGCAATGCCGCGCTTAACAAGTTGAAAAACGTAAACGCCGATTCCCGGCTCATGCTGGAAGGTCCACACGAAGGTTTGTACGATCTTATTCTGACAAACTTCCCGGCCAAAGCCGGAGACCCGGTTCTATTCGACTATCTGAGCCGCTCACTGCCCCTTCTTGCAAGCGGTGGTACTGCCGCAATCGTCATCGTATACACTCTCGCCGAACGATGCCGGGATCTTATAATTGAATCAGGCGGGGAAATCGTCCACGAGGATGCATCGAAACAGCATACCGTTTTCCATTACCGCCCTTCCGATACCGCCGTCCCCGGAAAGGACCGGGACCTTCTGACGTCCTATATCCGGCATTCGGCTGAATTCAAAATCAAACGAACCCGCTATAAACTGGACACAGTCTGGAATGTCAGCGATTTTGATACCCTCTCCTGGCGATTGAAACTCATGGGGGAATTAATCAACCGGGAGCCACAGTACGGCTTGCTGGTGTTCTGGGCACCAGGCCAGGGACATCTTCCCCTGGCGGTCTGCCGGCAGAAAGGTGCCCGCCCCCGGCGTGTGATACTCACCGGCCGGGACAGACTGGAACTCCTGATAAGTGCTCATAACCTCAATGCCGCTGGAATTAACATACCGGTCGAACTTAAACCACTGGCCGATCCCGGTTGTCCGGGGGGCTTCGGTGAAAATGAATCGGCGAATCTGCTGCTCACCGATATCAACCCAGTGCCCCGTTCCGACTGGACCGGTCCGCTGAGAAACGCCGCTTCGGCGGTTCTGAAAACTGAAGGGATCTGGGCGATTCTGGGCCGAAGCGCCGATGTGACGGCTCTGACAAAAGTCACGAAAGGCTGGACACCCCTGGCCGACAAAAGAAACAGGGGATGGCGGGCCATCATTTATCGGAAGAACTGAAACTCCGGGATTATTGTGCTAATCCGGAGCATTTTCTATCGGAACCGAAGACTGTCGGATCTCGGGGCGCGAGAGGTCATTTGATTCAGTCCCCTTCATATGCACCACCCTCTGGGGAAACGGAATTTCAACATGATGCAGGGCAAAGTTTCTCCAGATTTCCAGATTGGTCCAACTGATGGCTTCAGCACGATTTCCCACATCCCGTATCCAGGTACGCATGTGCATTGTGATACCGGACGAGGCGAATGCTCTCACCCGTACCAGGATTTCCGAATCCTTCTGCAGCCATGGATTTCGGTCTGCGATGCCCTTGAGCAGAACAATCACTTCATCCAGATCCGAATCGTAGGAGACATCCACCTCGTTGACGATAACGACTCGTCGATCCTTGTAACTGTAATTATGAATCGTTCCGCCGGTGAGCTGACTGTTGGGAATTATGAGGGTTTCATTCTCAAAAGTTAAAAGTTCGGTGTTCATCAGTCGAATGTGCCGGATAATACCTTCATATTCCCCGACGCTTATGCGATCCCCTTCCTTCACCAGGCCCATGCTGATGAGGGTAATTCCGGCAAAAAAATCGGCTATGACGGATTGGAGACCGAAGCCGATGCCGATTCCCAGGACGCCGAAGAGGACGCCGATGGCCGACAGGTCGATGCCGATAATCGAAATACCGAAAATGAACACCAGGACCATTGCCGAGTACCGGAGCAGCCTTCCGATGGTAAAAGACTGCTCGGCATCAAGACCGAAACGTTTGAATGCGCGTGATTCAAGACTGGCTGTGACAATTTTCCCCGTCCAGGATGCGACGGCGATTACCGGAACGATAAGCAGCAGGGTTACGACGGAAATCTTTGTGTTTCCACTGGAAAAAAACGGCTTGCTCAGAATGCGGAAAAAATTTCCGAAGGCTCTATAGGCTTCGGCGCCCATAAGCGACCCGGCGGACAGAATTATTCCAGCTAAAACAATGATCCGGATGATTCGGCGTGTCCATAACAGTATCAGTTTTCGCCGGCTTTCCTCTTTGACATAACGGCGGGTGATACGCAGGATAAGAAGGGTGATGATCAATGCGCCGATCAGGAAAATGACGACAGGCAGGGCGAATTTCAGCAGGAAATCCTGCAGACTGAAGGGCAGAGTGAAGCTGCCGAAACTGATGGGATTACTCAACCATTTCATCACAATTACCCCTCCCTGACATATTCCCGAACTTTTCGGGCCATGTTTTCATCGAGAAATCCGGCTTTGAGGCCTGCTTCCAGCAGATCTTCGATCAGAGCCCAGGCGTGCAGCCTGATTCCGGCCCGGGTCATATCCCTCCGCCCCTCTTCCCCGCGTTCAATCAGTACTACAAGATCTTCGACTATGATACCCGCTTCCTGAAGTACGCCGGCGGCCTCACGTTTGCTGCCTCCGGTAGTGATGAGGTCGTCAAGCAGCACGGCTGTGTCGCCGGGTTCCCAGACACCTTCAACACGGGCGCCGGATCCATGGGCTTTTTTCTCCAGCCTGGGATAGATGAGACTCATGCCGGTTGACAGAGCGGCGGCTGTGGCAAGAGGAAGGGCCGCCACGGGGATACCGGCGATATGATCGGCCCTGACCACAGCCAGAAGCTCGGCATATGCACGGCCGCTCAGGGACAACAGGCGGGTATCGGCCCCGATACGCCTCAGATCGACATAGAAGGGCGAGAGCTTTCCGGACTTCAGGGTAAAATCCCCTGTTCGGAAGGCACCGATCCGGAAGAGACCTTCCAGAAGTTCACGGCGCTCATCGGGATTCAATGCCGCCCGGGATAAGCTCCATCCCCTGACTGCGGATTTGGATTTCGGAGCGGACATCGGAGAGGAGAGTTTTGCTTCCCGGGCGGAATCAAGGGCATCCCGCAGCTCATGGGCGGCCTCCGCCGCATCACCGGCATCGGCTACTGAACGGCTTGCGGAAACCAGTACACCGAAACCGTCGGAACGGGCACCTGCGGCGATGGCTTCATCGGCATTGCCTCCCTGAGCGCCGATACCCGGAGCCAGGAACCAGGTATCCGGATGGCGATGCCGAACCGAAGCGAGGACGGCCGGATCGTTACCGGCCACCACAAGACCGATCGACGGGGATGAGGGATCGGGATCCCAGGAGAGAATTTCATCGGCGAATGCAAGATATAACGGGGTTCCGTCATCGAGAATCCGTTCCTGAAGACGGCCTGCGCCGGGATTGGTGGTCCGGCAGAGCAGGAAAACGCCCCTGCCTGAACGCTCCAGGAAGGGATCGGCCGATTCTTTGCCGAGGTAGGGAGACAGAGTCACCGCCAGATTCCCGGGTCGATCCAGCAAGGCCTGCGCATAGGCTTCCGCGGTGGAACCGATATCACCCCGTTTTGCATCCAGAATGATGGGAAAATCAGGATCGATTGACCGGATATGGGCCAGAATGGTGTCCAGGGCCTCAATACCGGCTGCTCCGTGGCACTCGAAAAAAGCGAGCTGAGGTTTGAAGGCGACGGCTGCAGGCGCACAGGCATCGACGACACGTTTGCCGTAATCGACCAGCTTTCCGAAGCTGCCGTCACCGGGTTCGATCCGGGGGTCGATACCAACGCAAAGGGGACCGCCTTTGGCCCGGGCTGCGGCTTCCAGGGATTCAAAAAAAGACATGAACCAAGTATAGCCTCAGCCAGCCTGAACTGAGTAGTCCGTCTCAAGCCCCCGTATCGCTATCGAATTTCCAGCCAGAGTACCTGCCAGGGGTCCATTTCCACACGTTTCCCGGTTATCGGTATCGAACGGTCCCCGCAGAGGTCGTGAAGAAAACCTGCACCACTGAAATCCGGCGGAAGCGCGATATTCTGCGATTCACCGGATACCGATTGGAGGCAGAGTACGGATCGACCGTCATAAGATGTACGTATCAGGGCAAACAGGGAGGATCCGAGATTCAGAATTCTCTGTCCGGCCGTGGGGTGGAAAGCCTCATGGGAGCTTCTGGCTTTCAACATCCGGGAATAGCCGCTGAATATCAGATTCCTGAGACTTTCCGGTTCATCGAGTTCTAAACTGAGCTGGGTTACCGACAGTTTCTCTCTGTTGATGGTTCTGTTAACCCCGGTAAGTTCAACTCCTTCCTGCCAGTTGCCGGAACCCAGGAGACTGTGTATGTAGATTCCCGGAACTCCGGCCATGGACAGCATGACGGCCTGAGAGGAAAGAAATTTTGCCGACCTCATTTCCGGAGACAGGCTGTCTTCGGCTATTGCGTCTCTGTAGCTGATATTGAGTTCATAAGGAATATCCCCGTCAGGGGTTGCCTTGTAGCTCACGAGCCCACCGCGGTCTTTCACGGCATTAATCAGTCCGTCCAGTTCCTCCTCGCTCAGAAAGCCCTTGGCAGGCAGCAATCCGACCCCGTCATGAGATGCCAGGAAATTGAAATAGGTATAATCCGGATTCGGCTCAGGCAGGGATTCGGCCCATGCACTGAGTTTCGTCGCATCACCCCGGATGAACGCATCAAGGGTGAGGGGCGGCAGGGTGAACTGATACACCATATGGGCTTCATCGGTACCATCCCCGAAATAAGAGATATTTTCCTTGTGAGGTACATTCGTTTCGGTTATCAGAATGACCCCCGGTGCTGTTTCGGTGAGCACCAGCCGGAACAGCTTCACCATCTCATGTGTCTTGGGGTGATGCATGCAGCTTGTACCGATTTCCTTCCAGAGAAAACCTATGGCATCCAGACGTATGATTCGAACCCCTTTCCCGACATAATCCAGCAGGATGTCAATGAACTCCAGGAATACATTGGGATTGGCAAAATTGACATCGACCTGATCTTCGCTGAAAGTCGTCCAAACCAGCTTGTTTTCACCATTCACTTCAAACTCATGAAGCAGAGGGAGTGCTCTGGGACGGAACACTTCGGAGAGATCGGTACCGGGCTCAACAGTGATGAAAAAGTCGTCGAACCTGGGAACTCCATCCTGGAACTGCTTGAACCAGGTTCCTTTGGCACTGCAGTGATTCAGAACCAGATCGGCCATGAGGCGGAAGTTCCCCCCGATAGCGGATATCTGTTCCCAATTCCCCATATCAGGATTCACCAGCCTGTAATCCATCACAGAAAAACCGTCATCGGATGAATATGGGGAAAAAGGCAGAATATGTATTCCTGAAACGACTCCGGAAAGCCGTTTATCCGCGAACGCCTTCAAGGTGGCAAGCGGGGCCTCACCGGGTAACTGAATATTGTCGCCATATGTAATCATGATGGCGTCACCCTGATCGGCCGGAACTCCACCATCCGGGGAACCGGGAATTTCAGGTAATATCTTCCGCCATTTCTCGATAATCTTTTTCAGCCGTTTGGATGTGTCGATTCCGGTCTCACGTCCGTAAATAAACTCCAGCTTGCTCCTGATGCGATCGTCCATTGCCAGCCTCCACGGTTAATCATAAGGACTCAGAAATAAAATTTCCCCCCGGAATATAAAAGATTTCACTGAAAAATGACAGGTATCATACCCCAGGGCAGAGCCCTGTATCCCGGAGTCGCCCTTGGCGACTCCCTTCCGCGGCAAGCCGCGGGGTATGAA
>DAOVYP010000102.1 GCA_030635565.1 Spirochaeta sp.
CATCAGCCTGCTGGAAACGGCAGGGGAGGGGGGCGCCTGGGGTATGGCGCTTCTAGCCGCCTATGCGATCCGGAAAAACACCGGTCAGAAACTTCCCGATTTTCTCGATATCGCCCTGGAAGGCAGCATCGGCGAAGCGGTGAAACCCGATCCCTCGGACGTCAAAGGCTTCGACGTGTTTTTCGAGCGTTATCATAAGGGATTACCCATTGAAGCTGCCGCGGTGAAGGCGCTGGACTAGAGCGACCGGACTGAACCCATGGCGACCCTCAAGGACATTGCCGAAAATGCCGGAATCTCAATCGGTACCGTCGACCGCATACTCCATAAGCGCGGCCGTTTCTCATCGGAAACCGCCGACAAGGTTCGCCGTATCACCAGGGAACTCGGATATACCCCGAATCTCATGGCCCGACAACTATCCAAATCTAAGAACTGCCGGATCGGGGTATTTCTGCCCCGGCCTGAACAGGACAGCGCATACTGGTCTCTTCCCCTGAACGGGATACGACGGGCCGAACGGGAACTGGGGCCCTTCGGCCTCAGCCTGGAAATCCTGCATTACGACAGATACGACGCGGAAAGTTTCAATAAAGTCGGCTCGAAACTGCAAGGTGCGTATTACGACGGCATCCTGATGGCACCACTTCTTGGTTCCGAGGTTCTCAGCCTCCTGGCCGGCATATCACCGGAAATCCCGGTAATATTCTTCGATACCGATCTCCCGGAAGCCAAACGATTGAGTTACATCGGTCAGAACTCATATCAGAGCGGCCGGCTGGGCGCCCGACTGATCAACATGCTTACCCGCGGCGGCCACTACGGCCACAGCGCCGATGCCGGACGTAATCTCATCATCACTCCAGACTCGGAGAATGAGCATTTGAGTAACCGGATCAGAGGTTTCACCGATTATTCCAAGGGACCGCTCGAAACACTGCGGATCACCGTAGAGTCGGATCACAACCTGCAGGCATTCGGCAATCTCCTGAAATCCCGGCTGACATCCGACATCACCGGCGTTTTCGTTGTCGACGCCTCCGCCCATTTCGTCGCTGATTACATGGCTGATAACCTGGCAGGTTCGCAAACCCCGAATTTGCAAACCCCGGCCTTAATCGGATACGACCTCGTTCCTGAAAACCGGAAGTGGCTGAAGTCCGGTGTCATCGATTTCCTGCTCACCCAGCGTCCTGCCGAGCAGGGGTATAATGGAATCAGCAAGCTGTTCCGGAAGATTTTTCTGGATGAGGACTGCCCTGAACATGAATACACGCCCATCGATATCGTCACTCTGGAAAACCTGAAATATCTGATAGACAAGGAGGAGATATGAGCAGCAATTTTTCCGAACTGAAAGCCGAGTGCTACGAGCTCAATATGGAAATACCCCGCCGCAGCCTGGCCATCTACACCTTCGGCAATGTCAGCATCATCGATCGTGATGCCGGTGTATTCGCCATTAAACCCAGCGGTATCTCCTACGATGATTTAAAGGCTGAAGATATCGTTATAGTCGACCTCGAGTCCCGGACCGTCGAAGGACCCTTGAATCCGAGTTCCGACACACGGACCCATGCCGTACTCTACAGGGAATTCGGTTTAATCGGTGCTGTGGTTCACACCCATTCAACCTATGCCGTGGGCTGGGCTCAGGCCCTCGAGCCCATCGTCATCTACGGTACGACCCATGCCGACCACACCGTAGAGGACATTCCCTGTACGCCCCCGATGCCGGATGACCGGATAGAGGGGGATTATGAGGAAGAAACCGGTAATCAAATCGTCGAGCATTTCCGGTCCCTGGGCCTTAACCCTGAAGAAATCGAAATGGTCCTCGTAGGAAGTCACGGACCATTCACCTGGGGTAAAAGCGGTTCCAGGGCGGTGTACAACGCGGTTGTCCTGGAGGAGCTGGCCCGGATGGCCCTGATAACCCGGCAGGTGAATCCCGATGTCTCCCGGCTCAAGGAGGCCCTGCGCCGGAAGCATTACCAGCGGAAGCACGGCCCGAATGCCTATTATGGCCAGTAATTGTCGGGTTTTGTTGACCTCTGGCGCCCCTTGTTTTTATGCCTGTAGCTTTCGACAGAAGTCGACAGAAACCGATTGAAGTCGTCAGAAGTCGACAGAATATTTCCGTGGAATAAATAGGGACAGGAATCTGCTGGCGAAACCCTGCCCTGCCACTCTGGTACTTGCAGTTATCGGAATGCTGGTAGCTCAGTACCAATCAGTACCAATTTGCAAGCAGAGTGCCGGCAGATTTGAAAGCCTGAAAATCGGTAGATACAATATCGGCGGCAGATAAGCGGCCACAGGAGATTCGAAATGGACAAGAGCATGTTCAAGCAGTTTGATGTCTGGTTTATCACCGGATCCCAGCACCTGTACGGACCCGACATCCTGGCACAGGTGGCCGCCGACGCGAAGAGCATCGTCGATGGATTGAATGCATCGGGTCGTCTGGCGGTGAACATCGTCTGGAAACCCACACTGAAAACCACCGAAGAGGTGAACAGGCAAATGCGGGAAGCCAACGCCGAGGACAGATGCATCGGGCTGGTCACCTGGATGCACACCTTCAGTCCGGCCAAGATGTGGATTACCGGCCTGAGCGAACTGTCCAAACCCTTTTGTCAGCTTCACACCCAGTTCAATCGGGATATACCCTGGAACAGCATCGATATGGATTTCATGAACCTGAATCAGACCGCCCACGGCGGCCGGGAATTCGGTTTCATCGGCAGCCGGCTGCGCCTGGAGCGAAAAGTCGTCGTCGGATACTGGGAAGACTCGGGCGTCCAAAGGCGCCTGGACGTCTGGATGAGGGCGGCCGCGGCCTTCGCCGATGGCCGGAGTTTGAAAGTGGCCCGCTTCGGGGACAACATGCGGGAAGTGGCGGTTACCGAAGGGGACAAGGTTGAAGCCCGGAAAGTATTCGGCTACGCCGTACACGGCTACGGCCTGGGTGATCTAACCGCCTTTACCGATGCCGTAAGCAACGCCGACATCGATACCCAGGTGGCCGAATATGAAAAACTCTACGTAATGGGGGATGGCCCGGGAAGTGATAAGGGCCGGGAACGAATTCGCAGTGCCGCCCGGCTGGAAATCGGCATGCGCCGTTTCCTGGAGGAGGGCGGTTTCAAGGCTTTCACCACCACCTTCGAGAATCTTCACGGACTGGCACAGCTTCCCGGCCTGGCCTGTCAGCGACTGATGGCCGACGGCTATGGTTTCGGTGCCGAGGGGGACTGGAAAACCGCCGCCCTGGTGCGGGCCATGAAAGTGATGGGGGCCGGCCTGAAGGGGGGAACCGCCTTCATGGAAGACTATACCTATCACCTGGATCCCGAACGGCCCCTGGTGCTGGGCTCCCACATGCTGGAAATCTGTCCGAGCATCGCCACCGGGCCGATCAGACTGGAAACCCGGCCCCTGGGAATCGGCGGCAAGGACGATCCGGCCCGGCTTATCTTCGAGTCCCCGGCAGGCGACGCCATCAACGTGTCCGTTATGGATATGGGGAACCGCTTCAGATTTGTGTTGAACGAAGTCGAAGCCGTCGATCCTCCGGCGGATCTTCCCGGGCTTCCTGTAGCCCGGGTTGTATGGGATCCTAAACCCGACCTAGCTACCGCAGCCGCTTCATGGATTTTCGCCGGGGGTGCCCATCATGCCGGGTACAGCCAGGCGGTCACCAGGGAACATATTATCGACTTCGCCTCCATTGCCGGTGTCGAGCTGCTCTGTATCGGTGAGGACACAACTGTCGAGAGCATCAAGAACGAGATCCGCTGGAACGAGATGTACTACCATCTGGCCCGGGGACTTTAGCCGCCGTGCTCCCGCAGAAGCCGGGTGATGGCGTTGTATTTAGCCTGGTTCTGCTCGATACGTTTTATGACTTCATCCGGGTCACCTTTCTGGTTCAGCAGTTCGGAGATCAGCATCAATGAGTCTCCAAGAGCCGCGTGGCAATGCCTGAGGGTACTGTACATTTCTTCCGCATTCATAAGTTCAGCATATATCCTCAGCAATGGTTGGCATAGGGATGTATCCACGGTCTCGATTTGAGTCGTTTTTCAGACAGTTCTTTCAACGAGTTCCGAAAACTCCGATAGTAATTTAAAATCCACCTCGTGGTGTAGAACCGGAACATCATGTCTGATTGCACATGCCGTTATCAGACAATCACACCCTGAGCGAATGGTAAAACCTTGATGTCGGGCAGTTCTGTAAAGTCCCGCTGCCTGCAGAAATATTGATTCCCAAACGAGCCGGGAGAAGTGAACTTGTTCATTCTGTCGGGAGCTGGTCGCAAGCATAGCTTGCTGCTCGCTCATGCAGCCTTGCTCGTTCCTCGGCTCTTGCATCCGGTACGGCCCTTGATCCGAGGGAGTGCAGGGAAAGCAAGGTTTCCATCCTGGAACCCGGGCCGCGGCATCTGGAAATCATGACCGATCTACTGACAACAGACATTTATATCACGGAGGGGTTCGCTCCAATGACAGGAATTCGACCGTTTTCCCACACTCCATCGGCATAATCCATTGAAATAAAAAGACCCGGGGTAATCCCCCGGGTCAAAATCCCGCCGATATTCATCGGCTGGATTCAATAATCAGTTCACATCCTCAAAACCCGTTGAAGGAGGATTCCCAACCTTCTGATCTCGAAGCGAACGGGGCAGGATGATGTTCAGCGCGATGGCTGTGAGTCCGCCGGTGGTGATGGCAGAGCCGAAGATGGATTTCAATACCGGAGAGAAATTCTTGGTGACTTCCGGCACAAAGGTCACGCCCAGACCCAGCCCGAAGCTGATGGCCATAATCAGAACGCCCCGTCGGTCGATAGTGCTCGAAGCGATAATGCGGATACCCGCTGCAGCCACGGTACCGAACATGATGATGGTGGCACCGCCGAGAACTGATGGCGGAATAATGCTGAAGATTCCTCCCACGATGGGGAAGAGACCCACAACCACCAGCATACCGGCGATCCAGAAACCCACATAGCGGCTGGCCACACCGGTCATCTGAATCACACCGTTATTCTGGCTGAAAGTGGTATTCGGGAAGCTGTTGAAAATTGCGGCGATAGCCGAGTTCACGCCGTCGCCCAGGACGCCTCCGGAGATCCGCTTCACATATAACTTACCCTCGATAGGCTCGCCGGAAACCATGGAAGTTGCCGTGAGGTCACCGATGGATTCGACGGTGGTGATGAGGTAGAGCAGCATGAAGGGAATCAGGCTCCCGCCCAGAACTCCCCAGTTGATACCGCTGAAACCGTAACGGAAAGGAATCGGTGCCTGAATAATGGTTAAGCCCGCCAGTCGACCGAAATCCACCTTGCCCATAATGACAGCAATAATGTAACCCACCAGCAGACCGGCAAAAATGGCACTCATCCTGACGAAATTATTCTTGCTTCTGTTCAGAAAAACAATAATCACCAGTACAATAGCCGCCAGACCCAGATTCTGCAGAGAGGCGAAGGCGTCGGGAACATTGGCCATGACATAGGCACCGCCGGCGATATCGATGATACCCACCCGGATCAGGCTCAAACCGATCAGGGTAACTACGATACCACTCACCAGAGGAGTGATGATTTTTTTCAGCAGAGGAATGAAGCGGCTGAAAATCATTTCAACGAAAGAACCCAGGAAACAGACCGCGAAGATGGTGGCCAGAGCCGCCTCGGCTGTACCGCCCCCGGCCTTCACCGCGAGACCCGCAGCGATAATCGATCCAAGGAAGGCGAAGCTTGTACCCTGGATGCTCAAGAGACCCGAGCCGATGGGTCCGATTTTCTTCACCTGGATGAAAGTGGAGATACCGCTTGCAAATAGCGCCATGGAGATAATAAAGCTGCTCTGCTGCACACTCAGTCCCAGGGCTCCCGTAATGATAATGGGGGGCGTCACGATACCCACGAAGATGGCCATCAGATGCTGCAGACCCGCGAAAAATGCCTGACCCGCAGGCGGCTTGTCGTTCAGGCCGTAAATCATGTCCGACATAGAAACTCCTTGAAAAAGTGTTGTGATAAATAATTATAGACGTTGTTTACCATTGAGCGAAAGTACAAATGTTAAAAATGACCTCTGGCGACTTGAGGAAAATTGTTGTATAATGACCATAGTATGACCATAGTCACCAATCAATCAAATTGAAGGAAGATTTCATGAAGATAATATCCAAAAGCCGTTTGAAATCGCAAATGCTCAAGGTATTTCGGGATGTTGAAGCCGACGGGAGGCCCCTTTTTGTTACAGACCATGGGAAACCGGTACTGAAGATCGAACCAATCACCGTCAGAAGGTCAATTTTCGAAGTCTTCGCCGGTTTTCAACATTCCATTGATATACCCGACGAAGCCCTTGGTCCTGAGTGGGAAGAGTGGGGCGATTACGTATGATACCGTTCATCCTTCTTGACACCAACGCTCTGCTCTTCATCATAATCGATCAGGGTCGGCTGACAGTCGAAGCCGGCCGGGCTATCCATGAAACCGAAGAACTCATCATCAGTTCCATATCTATATGGGAAATCGCGGTAAAGTACAAAAAAGGTAAACTGCCGCTGCCCTTTACACCGGAAGAGCTCGTCTATCATCTCAAATCAGTTACCAATCTTACCATTCAGCCGGTGGATGAGAGAATCTGGCTGAAGAACGTGAGCCTGGACTGGGACCACAAAGATCCGGCCGACCGGACAATCGTCGCCACCGCTTCCCTCAGGGGAATCCCCATTGTCACCAGTGATGAGGTAATCAGGGGGTTTTATTCGAAGACAATCTGGTAGAATTGTACAATATATTGTACAATTATGGTTCCTGGAGGTAAATTGTGACGACAATCAGTGTCAGTGATTTTCGAAACCGTGTTTCCGGAATGCTCAGTATGGTTGAGGAGGGCGAAGAGCTTATACTCCTCAGACATGGGAAACCAATAGCTCGAATCCTGCCTGTAGAAAATGGAGTCGATCACATACCCAATTGGAAATTGCCGTCCCTTCGGCTATCCGTCAAAGGTACAAACCTGTCCAGGGCGATCATCGAAGAGCGTCGTGATGAAGACCTGTTTTGACTCATCATCATTTGCCAGGCGTTATATAGAAGAGCCCGGAAGCGACATCCTGGATTCAATTTGTCAGGAGACAGATTATCTTGGATTAAGTGTCATTTCCGCCGCAGAGATAATTTCAGCATTGAACAGATGTAAACGGGAAAGGTCCATCAGATTAGAGGAGTATATCCTGACTAAATCCCACCTGATTGCAGATATATAAGGGATGCCGAGATA
>DAOVYP010000345.1 GCA_030635565.1 Spirochaeta sp.
CTTTCGCATCGCAGGGAGAGGATGTCGCGGTTTTCCAGTTCGATGAAGATGTTATCCACGAGAAGCGATTATAGCCTTTCGGATACGATAACAGGAAGATAGCGGTCGATGGGGTTTGCCAGGGCACGGAACATGGAATCCTTCACCCCGGGCCGTCCGGCGGACAATGCTTCAAGGGCTTTCCTGGCGGTTCTCCTGGGTGACCTGGTATCCCATGGACAGGTACAGGTGAAGCTCTCCAGCCCCTGATTCTTCACAAAAACCTCAATCTCTTCCTCGTGAATCCATGCAAGTGGACGGATGATGGTTTGGGGATACTTGTCATAGGACATCACCGGGAGCATGGCGGACATCTCGCCTTTGGTGGACATATTCATCAGAAATGTTTCGAGAATATCGTCCAGATGATGCCCCAGGGCAATTTTGGCAGCTCCGGATTTCTCCGCATATTTCACCAGCTCCAGCCGCCGCTGTGTTGAACACCACCAGCAGTTGAGCTTGTAGCCTTTCTTCAGGCGTTTCTTCACCGAAACATCGATAACAGTAACTTTTAATCCCCATCCCCGGACAATTTCCAGAAAGTCATCTCCCACTGGATAAGTGGTGAAATCGGTTCGGACATGGACCGCTTCCGCTGTGAAAGGAACGGGATATCGACCAGATGCAGCTTTCCTGGCCAGATGATAGGCCAGAACCAGGGAATCTTTTCCCCCGGAAAGACCGATGAGCACATGGTCGTTTTCCTTGAGCATCCCGAACTGCAGTATCGCCTTGTCGATTTTACGGGCGATGCGTTTTTCTATATCGGCCATGTGGCGGATACTACCGGCAGGTATGAATCGGAACAAGGGCAACAGCTCTTACATTTACACGTCGAAAGCTTCCGGCAGGCTTTCAACAAAGCCGCGAATCTCATCCCTGACACGGCGGTACACAGCCAGTTTTTCCTCCCCGTCAGGCATGCCCCGGGTGAGAGCCGGCGGGTCCTGAAAACTTCTGTGAATGAGTTTCGTTTTTGCCGGGAACCAGGGGCATCGTTCTCTGGCATTGTCACAGACCGTCACCACATAATCGAACTCATTCACGGCAAGTTCATCGGTGGTATTACTTTCCTGAACCGAAATGTCGACTCCCGCTTCGGCCATCACGGATACCGCATGGGTATTCATGCCGTGTTTCTCGATACCGGCGGAATAGGCATCAAATTCATCGCTTTTAAGCGCCCGGGCAAAACCTTCGGCCATCTGGCTCCGGCAGGAATTGCCGGTACACAGGAATAAAACGGTCAGCATAGACACTCCAAAACTATTCCACGGAATTGTGGTGAACTACCGGCGGCCAACAAATCAGATATTATTCGAACAGACTCAAGTATTCGCTGTAACCTTCGGATTCCATATCCTGCTCAGGGACGAAACGGAGGGAGGCCGAATTGATACAGTAACGCAGGCCGCCGTCATCTACCGGTCCATCATCAAAGAGATGTCCCAGATGTGAATCCGCATATTTGCTGCGCACTTCGGTACGGATTGTGAAGAAGGAACGGTCGGACTTGTTTACGACAAAGTGGCTGTCGATAGGTCGGGTGAATGAAGGCCAGCCCGTCCCGGATTCGAACTTGTCGGTCGAAGAAAAAAGAGGTTCTCCGGACACGACATCCACATATATACCGTCCTTGTGATTATCCCAGTACTCATTGGAAAATGCACGTTCGGTAGAGTCACGCTGGGTGACATCGTACTGTAAATTTGTCAATTGAGATTTCAGATCCCTGTCTGATGGTTTATCGTACACGGCCCATTCCTCTTTCTCCCATGTTGCAGCTAAAAATCCTTTCCGTCCCGATCCTTCGGCATAAGCATAATATCGGTCGGGTTGTTTTCTGTAATAATCCTGATGATATTCCTCGGCATCATAAAACGTTGCAACAGGCAGTATGTCTGTGGCAATAGGATCCCTGAACTTCCCGGAAGACTCCAGGCCGGCTTTGGAACGTTCGGCGAGGCGCTTTTCAGAACCGTTTCTGTAAAACACGGCGGTCTGATACTGCTGACCACGATCATAAAACTGACCGTAACGGTCGGTGGGGTCAACATTTCTCCAGAAGACTTCAAGAAGTTCCTCGTAACTGACAACATCATCATCATATACGATCTTCACCGCTTCATAATGGCCGGTATCCCCCTGAAGAACCTGCTGATAGCTTGGGTTCTTGACATGGCCGCCGGTATAACCGGTGGTAACATCCTTTACACCCCGCAGTGACTCGAATGGCGGCTCCATACACCAGAAACAACCGCCGGCGAATATGGCCTCCCTTTCCCGGGCAGCGGCCGGTGACAAAGCCAGGACTGCCAATATTATCGTGAAAATCGGAATCATTATCGTTTTTTTCATAACTGCGTCTCCTATACGATTCTTGGATCCTCATCATTCAATAGTTATCTTCTAATATATGGCCAAAAACAGACTTCTGCCATTACAGTTTGGTCACAAACCGACACGTCAGTCAGCCAATCAGTTCTTTCAAAGGTCAGACTACTTCTATTAGCCCTATGAACTATTGACTTAATTATTACTACTTCAGTATTGTTAGTACGCTCTAACTTTTTCCTGCGGAGATGAGTTTATGTTCGCACAAGTCATTCCAGGTTTGATTGTCGGTTTTCGCGAAGGTTTGGAAGCATTCCTGATTATTGGAATCATGCTTCAGTACCTCAACAAGATTGAAAAGCCGGAATTAAAGAAATATGTTTCTCGAGGATTAATGACAGGCATCGCCGGTTCTCTGGTTTTCGGATTGATTCTCTGGGGAATAACACGCCTGGTGGGACAGGCAGGCGGTGCGGTGGCCAAGTTATGGGAATCCGGGGCATCTTTCCTCGCTTTGATATTCATTTCAACCTTCATTTACTGGATGATGAAGCATGGAAAAACCATCGTCGATGACATCCAGTCGGACGTAAGAAACAAGCTTTCATCAACTGGACTCTTCGCCCTGGCAACAATCATGGTAATGAGAGAAGGTGCCGAAATAACCCTTTTCGCATTCACGTCGGTCGATAAACAGATTTATACCATGGGTATCTTCGCCGGGGTAATCATCGCTGCCGTCCTGGCATACCTGGTAAACCGGTCTCTAGTGAAGGTAAAACTGTCACTGATCTTTAATATTACCCTGGTGTATCTGATTCTCCAGGCCGCATACATGCTCGGATATTCAATTCATGAATTCCTGTCGGCACTCAAGAGCCTGGGGCGTCTCAGCGGAGATAATATTTTACTCATCAGACTGTTCAATCTCTCCGGCACGATCCTGGATCATAAGACCGGCGCCCTTGGTATCCCCCTGAACATATTGGTCGGCTGGTATTCCAAGCCGGAAATCGTCCAGTTCACCGTTCAGCATGCTTATATTTCCGGAAGCTTTGTCATCTGGAAAAAGTTCCGGAACTTGTCAAATACTACAGAAAATGGCAAGGGACTGCGAAAACTTCCGGCATCCTGAGAATCCCGATTACAGAAAAAGCACCATAAA
>DAOVYP010000278.1 GCA_030635565.1 Spirochaeta sp.
AGATGGTCTGGCTGAATCCTGTTGACCTGGAACGCCTGGCACGCCATCTGGATCTCAGCGATCCCGATGAGCTTATCGATCGGCGCATTGTCGTAGTGGAGGCCGCCGAACACGGTATCAGGCGGCCCCGGCTCCGGTTCCCGCCGACTCCGGTGGGGGCGGCCTGCCGCTTTCTCATCAACGACCTTGATGAGAACGGGCGGCTCCGGGGTAAGTGCGTTCTTCACGGAACCCAAGCCAAACCCCTGGTCTGCCGTCTGGCCCCCCTCTCCCGGGAAATCGATCTCAACGACGGTTCCGAAGAGTGGATAGAAATCCCTCCGGTAATCGGCTGTTCGGGTTGGGACTCAGATCCACCGCCGCCGGAGGGGCGAGCGGTTTCCCCGCCGGAGCTGGAAACACAAGTCCGAACCGACCTGGATGGGGAGACCGAGTACTTCCGGTTGCTGTCGAAATCCTGAATTTACTGCAGCGGAACCGATATGGTGAATGTGCTGCCCCTACCCAGCTCGCTGTTCACCTTTACCGAACCCCGATGCACGATGGCGATGTGTTTGACGATTGCCAATCCCAGACCCGTGCCTCCGAGTTCCCGGCTTCGGGCCTTGTCCACCCGGTAGAATCGTTCGAAGATCCTGGGGAGGTCTTTGGCCGGAATTCCAATACCTTCGTCAATAACTGATATGTCTGCCATTCCGCCGTTCTTTTCGATATGTACAGTCACCACAGCGCCCTCGTTACTATACTTCACCGCATTGTCGATGAGGTTGTTGAGGGCTTGCTCCATGAGCAAAGTGTTGACGGATGCCAGGAGATTCTTCTCTCCTTCAAACCGCATGTCGATTCCCTTGTCCGAGGATTTGAGAGTGCAATACTGGAATGCGCCGCCAATGATGTCGTCGAGGGGCCGGATTTCGAATTCCAAACCTTCACCGCCCTGCTGTTCCAGTCTGGAGAGGCTTAACAGGTCATCAAGGATGGCGTTGAGCCTGTCGGCATTCCGTATCGAGATGGCCAGAAACCGTTTAGCGGTCTCGGGATCGTCCATGACACCGTCTGCCAGTGTCTCCAGGTATCCTTTGACATTGGTAATTGGTGTTTTCAACTCATGGGAGACGTTGGCGACGAAGTCCCGGCGCATGTTCTCCAGATGTTGTGTCCTTGTGATATCGTTCATTACCAGGACGATGGCGTTTCCGGTTGTCTTGTCATCGGCCGGAGGGATTCGTGTGCCATGTGCATGTAAAATCAGATTCCGGTCCCCGTTGAAAGTGATATCACGTTCCACAGGACTCTGAGATGCAAGGGTCTCTTCCGCAAGAGATTGGAGATCGGAATTCATGAATGTCTCGATGAGGCTCCGGCCGTAAACATCCGATTCCGGTAACTCCATGATTTTTAATGCAGATCGATTGATGTGCCGAATGCTCAAGGATTCATCCAGTACGACGACGGCCTCCATCATGCTTGAGAAGACTGCAGCGAGTTCATTTTTGCCTTTTGTTATCTCATTAAGCCGATATTTCAGCGCTTCGGCCATGTCGTTGAGGGTTTCGGCCACAACCCTGACATCCTCGGGACCCGGAATACTGAGAAAGTAATCCAGGTTTCCACCGGAGAAGGCTTCCGCCGCCTTCTGAATATCAGCCAGCGGGGCGATAATCCGCCGTTCACTCAGGAATGACAGCATGGATAGGGCCAGGAAAGTGATGATTCCGGTGAATGCGATGCGACCCAGAATCTCCCCCAGGGCCTTATCGATATCCTGCACGCTCATCGCCGAGCGGATAACATAGGATCCATTGCTCAGATCGACCAGGGGCATCGCCACATAAACGAGGTTTTCACCAAGACTGTCACTGAATCGTTTCGAACGACCTGGAACGCCGTTCAGTGCCGAAAGCAGTTCCGGTCTGTCGGCATGGTTGTCCAATTTGGATATATCGGCCTGGGAGTCGGCGACGACGATACCATCGGAACGGATAATGGTGATTCTCACGTCATCTACGGCGATACGGTTGATATAATCATCGATTGTATCATATTCAGTACTGGTCAGAATATTCCAGGTAACGGTGTTGGCCCGGTCCAGAATCCCGATGGTCCTGTTATATGCGTCACGACGGAACAGTATACCGGCGGATAAAGAAATAACACCCACTGCGAGGGCAATGATAATAAAGTACCCGACATAACGTCGGACCTGGGACTTGTTCATGCCTCGATATCCTTCAAGCGATATCCATATCCCCGAACCGTTTCGATTTTCTCACCGCAATCTCCGAGTTTCTTTCTGAGACCCAAAATCTGGACATCCACCGCACGGTCCGTGACGGGATAATCATCGCCTTTCACTGATGCGATAATTTTGCGGCGGGAGAACACCCAGCCGGGATTTCCTGCCAGCAACAGGAGAATCCCGAACTCGGTTGCTGAAAGGTCAATGGGTTTTCCGTCGTATTTGACTTCATGTCGGGGTACATCAATGTCGATTCCATGAATTCCGATTTTTGCTGGAGTATCTCCCTGTTCCCTGATGGCATCCCGTCGCAATACGGCCCGAACCCGGGCAATGAGGATGCGAGGGCTGAACGGCTTGGTGATGTAATCGTCGGCTCCGACTTCAAGGCCGGCGATGATATCCGAATCCTCACTTTTTGCCGTGAGCATGACAATGGGGATGATCCGGGTCCTTTCGTCCCGTTTGAGTCTCCGGCAAACTTCCAACCCGTCCACTCCCGGGAGCATCAGGTCCAGGAGTACCAGATTCGGCGTTTTTTTGGTAATCCGCTCTATGGCTTCTTCTCCGGAGGAGATGATGGTGACGCCGTATCCCTCGCGTTTCAGGTTGAAAGCTACAAGTTCGGCGATGTCCTTGTCGTCCTCGACGACGCAAATCGATTCTCGTGCCATATGTCCCTCTTTGCCGACTATCAGCAATTCAGGTCGACGTGATTACCGGTCTTGCCATAGATAATCCACTCACTGATGTTCGTGATATGGTCGGCATATCGCTCCAGATATCGACTGATATAGGTAAGCTGGAGGGCTTGGGGGAGAAAAGACTCATCTTCTACCATACCTGTAAACATTTCCCTTTGCACTTTTTCATGAAGTGCGTCCACTTCTTCGTCCATATCCGCCAATTCAGTGGCCCGGTCTGCGTCATCGTCCATAAAGGCACTGAGAACTTCCTTGTTCATGATCATACAGAGCTCGGCCATCCTCGGTATGTCGATCAGAGGCTTCTTGAAATCCTGGCCTTTGAGCCTGAGCATTGATTTTGCGATATGTACGGCATGATCACCCATTCTCTCCAACTGGGTGACGATTTTCATTCCGGTAATGACATGCCGTAAGTCCCCTGCAACTGGCTGTTCTGTAGCGATTAGGGCGATGCACCTATCCTCGATATCGAGTTCCATACGGTTGATTGTTTCATCATCCTCGATAATGCTCACTCCCAATTCGAAATCCTGTTCCGTCAAGGCCTTCATGGCTTTTCCCAGGGCTTCTTCGACAAGGACTCCCATCTTCATGATTTCTTTCTTAAGGTCTCTTAAGCTCTCCAGATACTGTTCTCTTGGTCTCATAATCGGTTCTCCTGCTTTATCCGAACCGGCCGGATATGTATTCTTCGGTTTGCTTCATCTTAGGATTGATGAAGAGTTCCCCGGTTCTGCCGTATTCCACCAGGAATCCTGATCTTCTTTCATCCGCATTGAAGAATGCCGTGTAATCCGAAATTCGTGATGCCTGCTGCATGTTGTGGGTGACGATGACGATAGTGTAGTCCCTGGAAAGCTCCTGCATAAGCTGCTCGATTCGCATTGTTGCCACCGGATCAAGCGCCGATGCCGGTTCATCCATGAGAATTATATCAGGTTCCACGGCTATGGTACGGGCAATGCAGAGGCGCTGCTGCTGTCCGCCGCTTAAGGACAAACCCCCTTCAGGAAGCCGGTCTTTTACCTCGTCCCAGAGGGCGGCCCGCTTGAGGCTCCGCTCCACGATTTCTCCCAGCTTCTGTCGGTTTCGAGTTCCGTACATCCGGGGGCCGTAGGCCACGTTGTCGAAGATGCTTTTGGGGAAAGGATTGGGCTGTTGGA
>DAOVYP010000209.1 GCA_030635565.1 Spirochaeta sp.
GATTTCCCGACGGTTACCGCCGGATCCGAGGCTTTCTATGGATTAGTGACTTATTACGACGGCGGCGCCGATGGCCAGATCGTGGCTTCGAGTCACATCTCCGGTGGTACAGAGGCCTGGTTCTGGAATCTCACAATCGACATGCCGAATCGCACCCTCACAATGTTTACCGATGTCACTGTATGGGGCTGGAGCGATCCCAATGCGAATTTTACTCTCACCAATAATCCCGGCCCGGTGAATCCTGCGAATCTCAACGGTCTGCGCATCCTCCAGGGTACCTTGAACGCCGAGTTAAATCCCGTAACCCAGTACGATATCAAGCTTTACGGCATGATGCTTGCCACCAACGTCAATACGGTGGGAGGACGTTCCTACCGATGGGGAACCGCTGGTAATGAACTGGCCGATCCCAACGGCGCAACCGTGGAATTCCGTGGGCCTTATCCGGCATATATAGAGGGGGATAATATCTTCTTCCGCTTTGTCGTGAATTCCGGCGTGGACCCGCGAACAGCAGTTCCCCTGCAGCCATCGGATCCCACTGTCGCCGGCAAGAACTTCTATTTCGAGGCCGGATCGAACACCACGGTCTATAACCATACGGATGCCCGTTTTATCATAGTAGGTGACGATATAGTTCCTGACGACGGTGCTCAGGACGCCGACTGGATCAGTCTCCTCTCAGGGACCGACGGAACCTATTGGGATTTCAATAAACTGGCCAATGCCATTGCCATCATGAAGTACGTCTATGTTCAGGACTCGGATGCAAGTGTCAATCCGATTGTCATCCAGCCCCGGGTTATCGTTTCCAACTGCCCGGGCTGGGTGGATTTTGTCTATGTCACCCTGTCGCAAACCCGGGATCAGCTGAATGATTTCACAGGGGCTGCAAATGCCGCCAATGAGCTTCCGACCATCAACAACACCCTGTACGAGCCGAACGGAAGAATTGATAGAATCCTTGTGACGGTTCAGGCTGCGGTGGTGAAGGACTTTTCGGGATTTATTGCTGAAGTGGACGGCTATACGATACTCGGTTACGACCCCGGAGATGCCGCCCCGGATTATGAAACCCTGGCCTCCACCCAGTTCTGGATTATCCTGGAAGAAGGCGATTACCTGGACACCGGGGCAACACCGGGATGGCGCATTATCGACAATACAACCGTCATCGATAATTCCACAGGTGCACCGATCGCGCTTTATCCCTCCAAGGATGAGGAAATCCCCTACGACGGCGCCCCGCCCATCATCGGATACACTCTGGCGGCGGCTGATTCGCCGCGGAATGAGGTGTTCGTCCATTTCTCGGAACCAGTCGTAGACGATACGGCCGGTGCCGAGATTGCACCGGCGAACTTTACAACAGCAGTCGGCGGCGGAGTCACCGCCATCAATCGAATTACACCATTCCCCGCACCGGCGGACAACGGTATGCAGGAGGCCATCCTGGTTCTGGGGGGACCCGTTACCGTCGGGGATATAACCGGTAATCTCCTGAATCTGACGGTGAATAATGTTGAGGACATTTCCTCACCGAACAGCCCTCTGGCTGATGATGCTACAGATCCTCCGGACACCGCCGATCCTCTCGTTGTGAATACTCACCGCATTTCCGATATCGCCCTGGGAATCATCGGAAACGGCATTGTCGAACCGGTTGCCGCGGTGGGACAGACCCAGCCTGCGGGAGGATCCGGGGTGGGTATCGTCACCGATTTCGACGGATCGGACTTCCTCCAGGTGGAGGACATCAACATCCAGGTCCACCGCTATACAGGTGAGGGATTCACACCGATTCTGTTCTGGGAGAACGCGAAAATCATTCCCAACTCATATAAAAACAGCGGACTTTGGCTTCCCTTCGTGGACGAAATTGCCGACAGTGGAAACAGACCTTTCTCCGGCCTCGTACCACGGCCGTGGAGTCCGGGTCCGGACTCTATCGGGATGAATCCCGTCGCTGGTGATCTCTTTGACCATGACTGGATTTCCGATAGTAAAATCGTCAGCAACGCCGACCTGGATTTCTTCTTCAGGATCGATGGGACGGTGAACAACCGCCTCTACGCCGCTCGCTGCGAGGATGATACAGCCAGCGACTGGTACCGCCGTATCCGTCCCTGGACTATTAAAATTCGCAATGTGGTTACTCAAGCCGGTGGAATATCAATTCTCAACAACATCATCAACCCGAACCGGAACGAGCGAACCACCCTTCACTACGAACTGACCCGGGGCGGCACGGTCAATATTCAGATCTTCGATCTGGCGGGGGGGCTTGTTGAGGTTCTTCAGCGCGGGTATCAGGACCCGGGTGAATATTCGGTATCCTGGAACGGCCGAAACAGATCAGGCAACGTGGTAGCCCGAGGCATCTACTTCATCCGCTATGTCGGGCCCGGAGGAATCGACCAGATCCGCAAGGTGCTGGTGGTAAAATAGCTTGGTATTTTCGCCGGGAGAAGGTCTACCGGATTTCAGCCGCTCAGGTTTTTTTCCGCCTCGAACCGCGCAATCAACCTCTCCGCATGAGGCGCCGTCCGCCGAATCCATGTAAACATCACCCTCTCGGCATCTTCGGCCTCAAGTCGCCAGTGCAGTCCCTCCTGTCTGATCCGTCGGGAGAGCACATGGAATACGATGGCGGCGCTGGCCGAGAGGTTGAAGCTTTCGACAAACCCCACCATGGGGATACGCAGGAAGACATCCGCCGCCTCGCGAACCTCATCGGAGATACCGTGTTTCTCGGAGCCGAACACGACGGCTGCGGGCCCGGCGGTCAGGTCGAGAGTTTCCGGCAGGGCGTCATCGGCGGCATGGGGGCTGGTAGCGACGATGCGATAGCCCCGGGATTTCAGTTCCGCCAGGACTATCGGGGTCTGACTCTCCAAAAGTGGCGGGGTGCCGTCGGGAGAGGCTTGAGCGGCCCGTCGTCTTCCCTTCACCGATGTCGGAGCTCCCTCACGGGGTTTCCGGTAAACCCTCATGTCCAGCCACTGGGCGGTTCCAAGGTCAACTTGAGTATCTGATTTAAAATGGTGCCTGTTCTCGATAGCGTGGAGTTCGTGGATGCCCAGAGCGTCGCAGTGCCTGATGACGGCGCTTCCGTTCCGCGGATCAAAGAGGTCTTCCAGGACACAGGTGACATAGCGGGTCCGCTGCTCCAGGACCGTTTTCATGCGTTCTTTACGTTCCGGGGTGAGAAACCCCTCGAGGTATTTCCACAGGTGTTTTTCTTCATCATTGAGCACGGTGTGGAGAATAACTCAGGGAAACCATTTATTATAGAGTTATGGCAATGCTTCTCCGGCGATTATTTTCCGGCACTTTCCTGCTGCTTGCGGGTATCGCAGTTCTGTACATCTCTTCATGCAGGAGTACGATGGATCTGGTTCTTGATGACCCGACGTTCCGCGAGGATATGGTTAATGCCGCTCTGCAGGGAGAGATATTCAATATCACACCGGAAGATTACCCTGAGATAAGGCGTCTACTCGCGGAAAATCATCCCGACTATCGCCTGGCCGGTGTTATTATCGCGATTCAGGCCGATGATGAGGCGCTTTACCCCGATATCGTCGATGCGGCCCTTGATGAAAATCTGGATGTGTCCGAAACGGCCAGGGAGGCTCTTCGGGAAAATCCCGATGTCTACCGTCCCTACATTCTCAATATTCTGGAAGTGGATGACCCTTCGCGCCGTGCGGGTGGATTGCTCCTCCTCACCGAACTCGGCGCTGAAGATATCGTTCCCATCCTCATCGACTACTTCAACGATACCGATCCCAATGTCCGCGACCAGGCTTCCCGGTCGGTACGGGAAGTCACCGATCGCAGCAATCCCTTTCTGCGGGATGCTCTGGACGACCCGGATCCGTTGACGGCTTCCATCGCGTACAGGACTCTCGGCCGATATGTCCATCCTGACGATACTCCGGTATTTGTCTCGGCTTTCGCCTCAGAAGAGCCGGAAATTCGCAGGGAAGCCCAACTGGCGGCCCTTCGTCTGGGTGATGCCGGTCTGCCGTTCCTGCACATCGAAGCCGCCAATCCCGGTAAACCCTACCGGGCCAGACTCTCGGCCCTGGAAGTCATACAGGGACTGAGGTCCACCGGCAGTCTGACTCTCCTTATGGTCCTGCTGGACGACAGGGATGAGCGTATCAGCCTGAAAGCCGAAACCATCCTGGGAACCTACGGCTCCGAGGCCATTCCGGCCCTGGCGAAACTCTACGGAGAGTCATCTGAAGCGAACCGGATCCATGCTGTCAGGCTGATGGGGGAAATTGCTTCGCCATCGGTCCTTCCCATCCTGGCATCGGCTCTGGACGACTCATCACCCGAAGTACGCCGGATCGCGATTGAATCCCTGGTTAGCTTCGGTGACAAGGCCTGGCCGGCGATCCGGACCCGCATTGCCAACGGTGGTCCCCGCTCTCGTGAGATTTCCATTGCCATCCTGCGGGAACAGTCCGACCCCTGGCTGGTGATACTGGAAAACGGCACGCCCAATCTGACGGCCCTGCTGCTTCTCATCACCACATCGGAAACGGAAGAACTTAGCGAATACCTGAAACGGGCTGAAATCCCGAGACTCAAGACCGAACACATCATTTCCCTCAAGGAAGCCCGGGATATCGCCGAGGAACTCGCTGATATGGAGAGCCTTATCGCCGGCGGAAACGATCCTTATCTTTATGCCTGGCGGCAGCAGGAAATCTTTTCGGTGGCTGCCAGGAAAACCCTGCAGCAGTCATTCAACGAACTGCATGAATATTTCGAAACCCGTGATCCGGCGGTACTTGAGAAAGCCCGGAAAACCCGGGCCGAAAGTCGTCGACTCGAAGTTGAGGCTCGTAAACAGAAAAATGAGATAGAAAACATGAGTGATATCATGAAGGCCGGCGGAGAGGTTCGACTTACCAGGTACAGGGATATGAGGGATTTTCTGGTACGTACCTGGGAGTATGCCATTCCTGAGCTGCGTCCCCTGGCTGAAGCGGTCTAC
>DAOVYP010000036.1 GCA_030635565.1 Spirochaeta sp.
CGCCGATTTCCGCATGTCCACCTTCACCATCGGTCTCCAGTCCCTTGCCTATATCGTGAAGAAGGGCTCCCCTCTTGGCGATTGCGACGTCGGCCCCCACTTCGCTGGCGATCATCCCGGCAAGAATGGCGACTTCCTTGGAGTGGGCCAGGACATTCTGGCCGTAACTTGTCCGGAAATGCAGACGACCGAGGGCACGGATACCCTCGGGGCGCATGTCATGAATTCCGAGGTCAAAGAGAACACGCTCCCCTTCCTCGTAAATAATCTGACTGATCTCCTTGGCCACTTTCTGTACAACCTCTTCAATTCGGGCCGGATGAATCCTGCCGTCCTGAATGAGCCGCTCCAATGCGGTTTTGGCGATCGTCTTCCGGATGGGATCGAAACAGGATATCACCACGGCTTCCGGCGTATCATCGATGATGATATCCACCCCGGTGAGAGTCTCCAGGGTCCGAATATTACGGCCTTCCCGGCCGATAATCCGTCCCTTCATCTCATCGTTCGGCAAGCTCACTGAAGTCACGGTGATTTCCGTGGTTACCTCGGTGGCCAGACGCTGAATGGTCGTAATGAGAATATCCCGGGCTTTTTTATCGGCCGTTATCTGGGCTTCCTGTTCGATTTTGTTGATCAGAACCTGCGCGTCATGCTTCGTTTCGCTTTCGAGACTCTGCAGCAGGATCTTCTTTGCTTCCTCGGCGGTGAGACCGGAGATTCTTTCCAGTTCGGTTTGCCAACGTAATTCTTCATCGGTCAGCTTTTTTTCCCGGTTCTCCACTTCGTCCAGTCTATTGTTGAGATTGGACTGACGTCGGTCGAGATCCGATATTTTTCGGTCAAGATTGTCCTCTTTCTGCTGGACCCGCTTCTCATATCGCTGAATATCGGAACGTTGTTCACGTGTTTCACGTTCAAATTGCCGCCGTTCTTCCAGGATTTTGTCCTGTGCCCCGAGAAGAATTTCCTTCTTGGCGCTTTCCGCTTCTGATACGGCAGTTTCTTTCAGCCTGAGTGCTTTTTGTTCTGAAGATGTGAGTTGATTCCTGGCGTAAATCAATCGGAATAGCCATCCGATCACAACGCCGCCGAGGGGAAGGATGATCAAAAAAGCTTTGTTCAGCATGGTTCCCCCTATGATGCATTTTTAACATATGATTATACCGTCGACTATACTAAGGTCAAGTGGCAGTGCTTTTTCCAGAAGAGAGTACGTTTCAGGCTATTCTCAGTGAAATAAGGATTTAGGAAATAGATTCAGTGCTGACCAGCATGGATAACGGGTCGGCGGGAGGGTCTTTGAATCCCAGGAAAATGTAGGACTGAGAACCGTGAAATATAACCGGCATGAAGAGTGCCGACCGTATGAACCGGAACTCGTTATGACTCGTTTTTTCAGAATAAAGTGATCCGGAGAGGTTCGGAATGAAAACCACTTTTCTCTCACTGAACCATTCGGACCACACAGGTTCATTTCGCGTAACAGACAGATATGTGGCGCTTTCATCATCAAGTCCGACCGCATAATCAGTCTCGAGTCCTTTACGTGAACCTGCAAGCAGAACGCCGCAAATCGCATTGTAATCTTTTGAAAGGCTCATCAGGGATTTGTAGATACCTGTTGTCCCCTTCTTGAATCCCTTCAGGAACCTGTCATAATCCAGACCATCCGCGGACCAGGACAGTTCAGGAGTTTCATCTTCAAATTGGAAATTCCCCTCAAGAGAGTCCATACCGGGCAGAATCCCGGTCGTTCTTGTCATAATCAGGGACTCCATCGATTCACCGCTTTCATCTCCGGTGTCGACCTTCTGATAAATGTCGGCTTCGCTTATCCTGATACGATCCTGTATATCTTCAATTGAGATAAAAATGACATCCCGGTCATCCCCGGATACGGTATCATCAGCAGAATCTACAGGCAATTTTTCCAGCTCGTCTACTTCTTCCAGCTCGTCCAATTCTTCGAGCTCATCAACTTGATCGTCGATCTCCTGCAAATCGGAGGGTTCATCATTTTCCTGACGGATCTTTTCTGACTTGTTGAACTCTTTATCGAACATATACAACCTGTCCTGATCGACCTTGTCGATTTCAATCATTTCCCTGGAATCATCGGAAAGTATAACCGGCAGGATTTCAAGGACTTCTGCTTCCTCTCCATCCTCATCAACAGATTCCAGCTCTTCTAAAGTATCGGCGAGTTCTCCCTCAGTATCATCTTCAGATATTTCAGTTTTACTCAGTTCCTCGACAACCGCCGTATCACCGGATACTTCGGCAGGCATTTTAATTTCAGCCAACTCACCAATATCCGAGGTTTCATCGTGGAGTATATCGCTGAATTCGGTGAATTCATTACCTGCAGTGAGGTCCTCGAATTCAAGCGGTGCTTCGGTGAGCTCTTCGACTTCAGCCGGCTCACCGAGTTCGGCCAGGCTGGCATCACCCTCTTCTTCGGTGAGCTCTTCGACTTCAACCGGCTCACCGAGTTCGGCCAGGTCGGCATCACCCTCTTCTTCGGTGAGCTCTTCGACTTCAACCGGCTCACCGAGTTCGGCCAGGCTGGCATCACTCTCTTCTTCGGTGAGCTCTTCAACTTCCCCGAGTTCATCAAGATCATCTATGTCATCGTCCCCGAGATACTCAACATTGAGTTTTCGACCCGGTGTTGGACCTGCGTCAGGAATCGGTGCCTGAATCTGAAGTCCGGCGAGTGCTTCCTGCGGTACGACGAATTTTGCATCTGCTACAGCCCGGGTAATCATATCCTCAAGCTGTTTCATATCAATGGGGGTCTGGCTGTCGGCAGAAACTTCTTCCGCACCGGTAGGCCCTTCACCGCGTACAACTTCTTTTTCGGCAAGTATTTCGATGATTCGGGTCCAGCCCTCATCAATGATTTGGTCGGCTTCTTTTTCTTTATGGCCGCGGAGTTTTCCGAGACCGCTTCGCAGCTCAATCCTGACTTCCTCCCGACGGGATTCAAGATCACTCAGACGCAACTTCCGGTCTTCATGATGCTCGAGCCAGTCCCTGAGGAGGCTCACCTGGAGTTTTTTAATTCTTCTGCGCAACACTTCCGTACGGTCCTGCCGGAGGTTCAGAAGCAGGAACATGAGCAGTGCAATGGATATGAATACAGTTGCCAGAATCAGAATCTGAATTGCAACTGTGAATCCCAGTAAGCGTCCGGGGATGAGTTTCCCTATCCAGGTGCCATCCTCGGCAATCATTCCGGCCAGCCAGTATTTATCACCGATGCCTTCGGCAAGAACTGCAAATTCGACGGGTTTGCCTTCAACCGGCCAGAGCTTGTCGATATCGTTGTTTACAGCATCAATCTGTTCCGGTCTGATATCAACAATAACTCCCCTTCCATCAATGATATACACCCGCCTGCCGCTGCCGATCAGACCTTCGCCGGCAAGACGATCTGCAAAACCGTCGGGAGTCATGTACACAATCATCCAGCCCCGGGTTACAAAACCAGAATTCTGAATCGGCAGCAGATAAACAACCTGTTGTTTCAAGCCGTCATGAATGGTGAATATGTTCGACTCATCGGAAGCAACCGGCAATTCAAAAGTATCCGCAATCTGGTTCCAGTTTCTGTAAAGGCGTCGGCCATTTTCACCGGTCTGCTCACTGCCGACATCGCCGGCAAACGTGGAAAACTGTACTCTACCATCGTTATCAACAATCCGGATGCCTCTGTAACCCATGAGACTGTCCTCAAGGGAATCGGAAACTTGAGCCCTGTATATAATTTCTTCTTCACGCTGGGTTAATGAATAAACAGATTGGAAATTCCTATCCCTGGAGAGTGAATCAAAACGGGAAATATTATCTTCATTCCATGAAGAAACGACATCGGATATGTTTTCCAGCCTGATCCTCTGGTCGATCTTCACTCTTTCACTGAAAAAGTCAGTTTCAAGGATACGGAACAGTCCGGTATAAGCAAGAATCGCAAAACCACCGGTAATGAGGAGAGCTATGAGAATAGTGAGTGCAACTTTCTGCGAGGTTCTCATTGGTACCGGGGAAACCCCTCCCTATCGGTAAACTGATAAAATGGCCCGGCAACATGCAACGACTGCTGCCTTATTACCTATTTAACCATCATTCACAAAGTAACCCGTTCCGACCCTTTAACAAAGAAAAGGGGAGACGTTCCGGCTACAGCCATACGTCCTCCCCTCAATAATCGGTTGATAATCACCGCAACCTGAATCTTCAGTACTGATATAATTTACCCTTCGGAAGTCTCTTTTTCGGTCTTAGGCTCTTCCTTCTCTTCAGTCGAAACTTCTTCAGTTTTGTCTTCCGCAGCCGTGACTTCTTCTGCCTTGAGTTCTTCTACGGAAGCTTCCTCGACTTTGGGCTCTTCAGCTGCAGATTCTTCTACCTTTTCAGCTTTCTTTCCGGTCGCCGCAGGTTTGGGTGCTGTTTTCTTCCTGGAAGCTGTTTTCTTCTTGGGAGCCGGCTTCTCTTCATCAGCCAGGAACTCCAGAATCACCATATCGGCGGCATCACCCGACCGTTGTCCGAGCTTGAGAATACGGGTATATCCACCGGGACGTTCTGAAAAACGGGGTCCCACCTCGATAAAAAGTTTGTTGATAACATCTTTTTCATAAACAGTCTTAGCGACGATACGGCGGTTATGGACGGAGTCCACTTTAGCCCGTGTTACCAGCTTCTCTGCTGTACGACGGATTTCCTTGGCTTTTGCTTGAGTGGTTTTAATCCTCTCATGCTTAATCAGGGAAGTCACCATATTCCGGTGAAGGGCTTTGCGATGACTGGACTTGCGTCCCAGCCGGTTGAATCCTTTTCGGTTATGCATCTTTCTTATTCCTCATCTACAGTAACGGATTCCTCTGCAGCCTGATATTCACCGGCTTCATCCGTACCAGAACCCTGTTTGCCGAGCTTGATGGAGTTCTTGAGTACGCTGTAATCCGTCATACCCAGGCTGAGGTTCCACTCTTTGAGCTTTTCCTTGATTTCCTGGAGGGACTTCTTCCCGAAGTTTCGGGTCTTTGCAATATCTTCCTCGGTACGCCTGGTAAGGTCTCCGATGGTTTTAATATTTGCGTTCTTGAGGCAGTTACTGGAACGAACGGAAAGCTCAAGTTCCTCGACAGGTGTCTCCAGCAGGGCGCGAATGCGCTCCTCTTCCTCATCGACGTCATCATCACCAATTACATCGTCTTCATCAAAGTTGATGAAAATGGTGAAATGATCTTTAGCGATTTTGGCGGCTTCCGCCAAAGCGTTTTCCGGTGCGATAGTCCCGTCGGTCCACACTTCAAGATTCAGCTTGTCAAAATCCGAACGCTGACCGACACGGGTATCCTCTACAGCGTACTTCACCTTGGTGATAGGGCTGAAGATGGAGTCAACGGGTATGGTACCGATGTGCTCGATGTACTTTTCATTCAATTCGGCCGGTACATAACCACGACCGAGATTCACCTGAATCTCAAAATCCAGGTTTCCTTCTTCCATGACCGTACAGATCTGCAAATCCTTGTTGGCCACTTCGATTCCGCCTTTTTCAAGATCGGCACCGGTAATAACTCCCTGCCCCTTCCACTCGACATGAATGGTCTGCTCAGCGACGTCTTCGGGAAGTTTCAGGCGCAGGGATTTGAGATTACTGATGATAACCGGGGTGTCCTCCACGACATGGGGGATCGCCTCGAATTCGCTGGTAACCACATGAGAATTACCCTCTTCATTGAAGGTAGTAATTCTCACTGCGGAAACCGCATATCCCTGTATAGAGGAGAGAAGTATTCGGCGGAGGGTATTACCTATAGTTGTGCCATACCCACGTTCAAAGGGATAGGCCACGAATTTGCCGTAATCCGGGGTCTCCTCAGTATGTTCGAAGGTGATGCCCTTCGGTCTTTTGAAACCCTTCAGGAGGTTTTTTCTAGCCATGTGTGCTCCTTACGCGGCCCTTTCTTAGGAATAACATGCTTTCAACTCGGAAGCTGTGTCAGCCAAATGCTCGAAATACTCATGCAGCTATCGCTACACTACGCTTTCTGTTCTCCGGCTGCCTTGCCTCCGAACTGAATCCATCTTTTTAAGGCCTCTTGGTGGGGGTCTTAAACCCTTCGGCTCTTACGGGGGCGGCAGCCATTATGGGGGATCGGGGTGATATCCTTGATTGTCTTTACCTTAAGTCCCTGGTTACCCAGGGAGCGTATCGCTGATTCACGGCCGACTCCGGGACCTTTGACAAACACATTGACGATTTGCAAGCCATAGTCCCGAGCACGATTGGTCGCGGTCTCGGCAGTGGTCTGTGCGGCGTAAGGTGTGGATTTCTTGGCTCCGCGAAATCCAAGGGAGCCGGCACTGCACCAGGAAAGGGCGTTGCCCTTAAGATCGGTGATGGTAACAATCGTATTATTGAAAGTCGCCTGAATATAGACGTTACCTTCAACGACGGTCTTTTTTTCTTTTTTCTTTTTTGCCATCTATTTGCACTCCGTTTTATTTCTTCTTCTTGGCGACGGTTTTCGCCTTGCCCTTACGGGTCCGGGCATTGGTTTTTGTCCGCTGACCACGCAACGGAAGACCCTTCCGGTGCCGAAGGCCCCGGTAACAACCGATGTCCATCAATCTCTTTATGTTCAAGGCCGTCTCCGAACGAAGTCGACCTTCAACCTTATAATCATTCTCAATTACTTTCCTGAGGTTGTTCACCTCTTCGGTGGAAAGGTCATTAATCCGTTTTTCTGGACTCACACCGGTCTTCTCACAGATCCGACGGGCAGAAGTCCGTCCGATTCCGAAAATGTACGTAAGTGCAATATCCGCATGCTTGTTTGGCAGGTCGATTCCCGCGATTCGCGCCATCGAAGCCTCCTATTTTTGTCGCTGCTTGTGCTTGGGGTTATCACAAATGATACGCACCACACCACGGCGGCGAATAACTTTGCACTTCTCGCAAATCGGTTTGACGCTCGCTCTCACTTTCATCGCGTATTACCTCTTGTAACTCTTACAAATTCCGAGAACGGAGTTTACCGCCCTTGGTTAATCCTTCGTGATGATGCATCTTCAGATGCCCCTCGATCTGGCTCATGGTATCAAGGTCGACACCAACCATAATCAGCAACGATGTACCGCCCATGATATAGGCCATCTGTCGGGGAAAACCCGGAATGACAGCAATCAGAAGGGATGGGATCAAAGCGATCATAGCGAGGAACAGCGAACCAGGCAATACGATACGATTCAGGATACGTGTGAGGTACGCTTCCATGTTCTCACTGCGTATTCCGGGAATCGAGCCGCCATTCTCTCTGATTTGTCGTGAAATCTCAACTGGGTTAAGTGATACCTGTGTATAAAAATATGCGAAAAAGATGATTAACAGCGTATAAAGGGTGAGATACATGGGACCGCTTGTATCCAACGCCGTAGCAACTTTTCCCCAAAAAGCACTATTGCCCGATGCCAGGCTGCTGGTCAGTTGCACCGGAATAGTCAGGATGGCGGAGGCGAAGATAACCGGGATTACTCCCGACGGGTTGATTTTGAACGGAATGTATGAACTCTGACCCCGGTACTGCTTCCGACCGACTATACGGCTGGCGTAGTTTACGGGAATTTTCCGTAACCCCTGCTGTTCGTAAATTACCAAGACTACAACACCAACGAACATGACGAAAGTGAGAATCACAAAAACTTCGTTAAGGTTTCGTGCACGAATTTCACGGAACATCACCATAAATGCATTTGGCATTCGGGCAACAATACCTGTAAAAATCAGTAGGGAAATACCATTTCCGACACCCTTTACGTTGATCTGCTCACCAAGCCACATCAAAAACACAGTTCCGGCTGTGGTTGTCAGCATTCCGATTATCATGAACTGCCACTTGGCGATACCCGGCACGACGACGCCGTAATTCAGAGGCATCTGAAGCAGAGCGACACCCTGAAGAAGACATACGGCCACAGTGGCATATCGAGTGTATCGCTGAACCTTTTTTCTACCACCGTCTTCCTCGCTGATTTTTTTCAGAGCGGGAAAAACAAGCATCAAAACCTGCATGATGATGCTGGTAGTGATGTAGGGCATAACACCCAACATGAATATGGAAAAATTCTTGAATGCACCACCGGAAAAGAAGTCCAGGTAATCCACGATTCCCTGGCTTTCAGCTCCGCTGCCTGCGAAATATCTGCTCAGTTCGCCCATATCGATCCCCGGGATGGGGACAATGGAGCCGATCCTGTGAACAACCAGCACGCCCAATGTGAATAGGACGCGGTTGCGGAGATCACGGATCCTGAAGATGTCGACTATCGGGTTGTTCGCCATCGGTTCCCTACTATTCCGTCACTTCTGCAGCGGTGCCGGACGTAACAACTTTGCCGCCGGCCTTTTCGATTTTTTCCCTGGCGGAAGCGGAAACAGCGGGGACCGCAACTTCAAGCTTCTTTTTAAGCTCACCTTCGCCGAGGATCTTCACAAGTATTTCGCTTTTCTTAACCAGGCCCTTCTGCATGAGGGTGCCATGATTGACGGTTTCACCATCGGTGTACACCTTCTCAAGTGAAGATACGTTGATGACAACGTATTCTGTCTTGAAGGGATGGTTGGAAAAACCCCTTGCGGCGACGCGCCGATAAAGGGGCATCTGACCGCCCTCGAATCCCAGCCTGACGCCGCCGCCGGAACGGGCCTTCTGACCCTTGTGCCCCTTGCCGGAAGTTTTACCGGAGCCGGAGGAACGTCCCCGACCTAAAATACTTTTCTTCTTACTGGCACCCCTGGGTGCCTTGAGTGGATTTACGCTCATACGTCTACAGCTCCTCCACCTTTACAAGGTGAGAAATGGATCTCACCATACCGAGAATGGCGTCATTAGCCTCTTTCTCCACGGTGGAATTCATCTTTCCGAGTCCCAGGGCCTTTACTGTCGCACGTTGTTCGGGTTTTCGGCCAATGGGACTTCGTACCAGAGTCACCTGAATTTTAGGGGATTTCTTATTTGCCATAATCAGCCCCACATATCCTTGACGTTCTTGCCCCTGCCGCTGGCAATTACATGCGCCTGCATCAGATTCTCGAAACCGTTGAACACACCTTTGACGATATTCATTGTGTTCTTCGAACCAAGACTCTTGGCAAGGATGTCATGGACACCCGCGGCTTCCATAATGGCGCGGACCGGACCACCGGCAATGATACCGGTACCGGGTGCCGCGGGTTTCAGAAGAACCGAAGCACTTTTGTAAACCCCGAGAATTTCATGCGGAAGGGTGGTTTTCTTAATCGGTATAACAATCATGTTCCGTTTGGCCCTGTCTACGCTTTTGCGGATGGCCTCGGACACATCATTAGCTTTACCGAAGCCATATCCGACCCTGCCTTTACCGTCACCGACAACCATCAATGCACTGAAAGACATTTTCCGACCGCCCTTGACGGCCTTAGAGACGCGATTCAGCCTGATGAGCTTTTCAGTGAACTCTTTATCTTCAACTCGTTCTCTCATAGCCATGCTTATCCCCTAGAACTCAAGGCCCGACTCACGGGCCCCGTCGGCAAGCGCTTTCACGATGCCGTGATAGCGATAGCCGTTCCTGTCGAAAATGACCGTCTTGACTTTGGCAGCCTTGAGTCTCTCGGCAATCTTCTGACCGACAACCTTGGCACCGTCAACGGATCGTTTTACTTCAGCAAATTCCTTCTCCAGAGTGGAAACGGAAGCGACTGTTCTGCCCGTTATGTCATCGACAGCCTGTACGCTGATATTCTTATGGCTTTTGAAAACCGTCAGACGCGGGCGTTCAGCCGTACCAAGGATCTTTTTCCGAACTCTCCGTTTACGCTGGGCATGCTTGTGCCTTTTATTACTCAGCCTATCCATATTCGCATCCCTACTTCACGCCGCTTTTACCGACTTTCCGGCGGACGTTTTCATTATCATACCGGATCCCCTTGCCCTTATATGGTTCAGGGGGTCGGAGCTTGCGGATCTCGGCGGCGACCTGACCTACAAGGGCCTTATCGATACCGCTGACAACAACCTTGGTATTCCCATCCACATTCAGCTGGACGCCATCGGGAATCTCATACTCTATCGGATTTGAATAACCCAAATTGAGAACGAGAATTTTACCGTTGACTTCCGCACGGTAACCGACACCGTTGATAATCAGGGTCTTTAAAAAACCCTGACTGACGCCCGCTACCATGTTGTTCAGCAGAGAACGGTAGAGACCATGCATGGACTTGGCCTGCTTGGACTCATTCACCCGACTCACCTGCACTTCACCGCCATTGACGGCAATACTGACAAGCGGTTTAAAGGACTGGGTCAGTTCACCCTTGCTTCCTTTGACGTGGAGGACATTCTCATTGACGGTAACCATCACACCCTTGGGCACGATTACCGGCTGTAATCCAATACGTGACATCTCTTGGCCTCCCTACCAGACCGTGCAGATGATTTCGCCGCCGACTTTGTTGGCAACGGCTTTTCTGCCTGTGGTAACTCCAGTGGAAGTGGAGACGATCACGGTACCAAGACCGTTGTACACACGAGGCATGTGTTTGTAGCCGGAATAAACCCGGCGGCCCGGTGTGGATACGGACTTAAGGCCGTGGATGATGGGGTTTTCTTTATCGTCGTACTTCAGAAAGACACGGATCAGATCAATCTCATCCTGGTTAACCTTCTTGAAGTTTTTAACATAGCCTTCGTTCTTCAGGATTTTGATAATCTCCATCTTGAGTTTGGAAGGACGTATATCGACTTTTTCGTGCTTTGCCGAAACACCATTTCTTATCATGGTGAGCATATCTGCAACTGGATCGCTAACACTCATACTCGTGACTCCTGCTACCAGCTGGACTTGGTAACGCCGGGGATCATGCCTTCATTGGCAAGCTTACGGAAGCAGATCCGGCACATCTCGAACTTCCTCATGTAACCTCGTGGACGTCCGCACAAACGACATCGCCGGACAGTCCGGGTCATATACTTCGGCTTTCGCTGAGCCTTGATAATCATCGACTTCTTAGCCATCGCCTACTCCTTTCTGAAAGGCATGCCGAATCTGGTGAGAAGGCTGCGGGCCTGATCATCAGTCGGGGCTGTCGTAACGATGGCCACATTCAGGCCCCTGACACGCTCAATCTTGTCGTAATCAATTTCCGGGAAAATAATCTGC
>DAOVYP010000087.1 GCA_030635565.1 Spirochaeta sp.
ACCGCAATGATAAACGGATCCCAGTTCAGACCGGCAATACCTTCCAGATTCTTGTATCCGTCTGTAAGCCCCTGCAATGTTGCAGAAACGGTATGCGTACCACTTGCAAGCAGTGTATACCCGTCTGCCGGAAGGCTGAGCAGTTCGTTGGTGCCCTGGGAGCTGCCGGCTCCCCCGATATTGCTTATTACGACACTCGCGTCCGTAAAGTTCTTCATCTCCTCTACCAGGGGCCGGAACACCTGGTCCGTACCGCCACCGGCACTGTAGGGGACAATCACCGTTATGATCTTCTCGGGGTTCGGCCACTCCTGATCCACTTGAGGAACGCTGAATCCGAGTACCACCACACACAGTGACAGTGTGACTGCCATAAGAAAACGCATTTTCATAGTTGACCTCCTTGATGGTCTTCTACCAATACTTCTACACCGTAGTTTTTCAGGGCCGTAATCTCTTCCCTGTCTACGGAATTTGTAATGAATACATCGATGTCTTCCCACCCGCATATCCGGGCCATGGAGACCTTTCCGGCCTTTGACGAGTCTGCAAGGAAGCAGACCTTCATTGCTGTCTTCATCATGCTGCGCTTTGTCTCAGCCTCGATGAGGTTTGTGCACGATATTCCATGTTCTCGATCGTAGCTGGTGGCACCCATGAAAAGGATATCTGAATGGAGTTGAGATAGAAAAAAACGCGCCGATTCTCCCATCAGCGCCATCGACGGACGGCGCAAAGCTCCACCTGTAACCAGCAGTTCAATGGAGTCCGAATGAGCAAGTTCCTGAAGCACAAGGAAGGAGTTCGTTGATACGGTCAGGTGCATATGCTTGATTTTTCGGGCCAGGGCGGCGGTGGTACTTCCGGAGTCGATGAACACAGTAGAGGATGGCCGGATGAGTTTTACGGCCATTTCCGCTATGACATCTTTGCTATCCGCATTTTCATGGATGGTATCTGAGATCATGCGGAGATAGCCTGCGTTCTCCGCACGAACGGCTCCCCCGTGTGTCCGTTTTAGAACGCCACGATTCTCAAGTGATTCCAGATCTTTACGAATAGTCACCTTTGTGACGTGGTAATGTTTCGAAAGCTCTCCGACAAGGACACGTCCTTCGTCTTGAAGAATTTTCACTATCGATTCTTTTCGTTCATACCCTGTCACAGGGCGATTGTAGCACTGAAAGAAGCAATAGTCAATATAACGAAACAAAACGAAGAATTCTACTATTGGCAAAGTCGGTGAGGCGGACCAGAGTTTTACCCGCTTTGGAAATCACCACGTCTTCTCACTGCAGCCCCTGCTCCACGAGGCGGGAGAGGTGGGTTTTTGCCTGATACATGTTTCAATTCAATTGAGTTGGTCCGGTCAAGTCAACTTGGTCAGGCCGAAACCGACACGGCATTACCCACTCCCCGGGAGGCCGGTATCCAACAGCCTTAAATTTTGAGCCTGTGTTATATTGTTTGAAGACTGATGGCTGAATCGGGTAATGAGGATTTATGAAAAACATTATCGCAATCGCGTTGGGGGGCAGCCTGGGAGCCGTGTCCCGATATCTGCTGTCCAAATACGTATCCGGGTATTTCGGTGCCATTTTTCCCTGGGGAACCCTGGCGGTTAATCTGATTGGTTCACTGCTGATAGGATTTCTGTTCGGATTGGCCGAGAAGACCATCATCCCAGCGAGCATACGGACATTCGTAATGATCGGTTTCATCGGTGCATTCACAACTTTTTCAACATACGTTCTGGAAAGCGTAAATCTGTTTCGTGATGGAGAAATCAAGCTCGGATTGTTGAACATCGGCATCAGTAACATCCTGGGAATCGGATGCATAATCCTCGGGTTCTATATGGCATCACTCTTGATGCAGAAATAGGAGAAATCCATGAAACTTCCTGAAAAATCCGTATTGCTGCGGGTCTTCATCGGTGAATCTGATCACTGCAAAGGTAAGGCTCTGTACGAACAAATCGTACTGAAAGCACGTGAACTGAATCTGGCCGGAGCGACGGTTCTGAGAGGAATTATGGGGTTCGGAGCCGATAGCCGCATGCATAGCGCCAAGATTCTGGATTTGTCCATGGATCTCCCCATCATCATAGAAATCGTCGATACGCAGGAAAAAATCGACTTGATCCTTCCATTCATTGATGAGCATGTCGTCGAGGGATTGGTGACGATTGAAAATATCAGCGTCATCAAATATCGGCATAGCTGAGAGGGAATGTCTCGGGTCGAATACGTTGAATCCGGCCTGCTAAAGTCTTAATCTTGGTAGAGTGTTCCCAACCTTGTCACACTTTCTGTAAAACCCCGGCAGTTTCGATTTCCGGTTGAATCTGCACTTTTCCAACTGCCTTTTCGGGGGATGAGCGGTTTTTGTGACAAGGTGGGTAACACTCAATAATCTTCAGGTGACTGCAATGGATATCGTTACCCGTCATCCTTCGAATCCTCTGATACGACCGTCGGATGTAAAACCTTCGACGGAAGGATACCAGGTTCTGGGATCCTTCAATCCAGCGGCGGTGGAATTCGACGGGGACATCATTCTCCTGCTCAGGGTGGCCGAGTCCTGTGTTCCTGAGGATGGATATGTTTCAGTCCCCTATTACAGAATTGATGATTCCGGGAGCTTTGCGGATGTTCTACGGGTCCGTGAGGATGATCCGGATTTGGTTCTGAAGGATACCAGGGGCATCTTCTACAGAGGGGCCGATTATCTCTCCACCCTGTCCCATATCCGCCTGGCCCGCAGTCATGACGGTGTTCAGTTCCGGGTGGAGGAGAAGCCTTTTCTCTTTCCCACTCTTGAGAGCGAAGCCTTCGGGGTGGAGGATGCCCGAATCTCCCATATCGGCGATGAATACTGGATTACCTATACCGGTGTGTCCCGGGACGGATTCTGCACAATGCTTGCCCTCACCCGGGACTTCGTCCATGTGGAAAAAAAGGGAATTATCTTCTCCCCAATGAACAAGGACGTTGCCATTTTTGAACGACAATGCGGCGGCAGCTGGTACTGCTTTCACCGGCCCAATAACGATGGTTTCGGCCGCCCCTCCATCTGGATCGCCCGGTCACACGACCTGATCCACTGGGGAGAGCACTCCTGTATCATCCGTCCGCAGAACAACCGGCATGAAAGTTTGAAAATCGGCGGCGGAGCACCTCCGGTGTTGACGGATGAGGGTTGGCTGGCCATATACCACGGGAAGGGAGATAATCAGAGGTATTCCCTGAACACCCTTCTTCTGGACCCTGAGCATCCGGAACAGGTGATCGGCCGGGGTAAGGCTCCCCTGCTGGAACCGGAAGAACCCTATGAGACCGACGGCTTCTTCGGAAATGTCGTTTTCACCAACGGTATGATTATCAGGGAGGTGAACGGCGGTAAAGAGGCCTGGATTTATTACGGGGCCAGTGATGAGACCTCCTGTCTGGCCGTTGCCGATATGGATAACCTGGTTCGTCACGCCCGGGGACGGATATGAGAGGAGGGTGGGAATGCGAATCGCGATGATATCCACCTACCCTCCCATCGAGTGCGGAATCGCCACTTATGCCGAGAATCTCTGCGGTGCCCTGAAGAAGGGGAACAACGAGATCCTGGTGATCAGCCAGCACGGGGCGGCGGGAGATCGGGTTTATCCTGTCTACAATGCGACTGATGATAATATTGCGGCTGAGATATTTACGATTCTGGCTAAGCTGACTCCAGATCTGGTGCATATCCAACATGAATTCGGCCTGTACGGGGTGCAGCACGGTATTCAGATTAATGAACTTATCCTCCGCCTCAGAATGGTTGATCTTCCCATGGTGGTCACGCTCCATACGGTCCGTTCACCCATGCCTCGGGATGACGAGATTATCCTTGGCAACATCATTCGGAACAAGGCCCTGATTATCGTTCATGAGGAACATCAGCAGGTGGTTCTGCAGGATAAATTCGGACATGGCGACCGGATCCGTGTCATACCTCACGGTATCCGGGAATACCATCCGATACCGGGCGCCAGGGATATGCTGGGACTTTCAGGCAAGAAGGTGGCACTCCTGGCCGGATATTTCCGTCCTACCAAGCGGTTTGAGCGGATTCTCGGCCTCTGGCCCCGGGTGGTGGAACGGAATCCGGATGTGGTGCTCCTGCTGGCCGGGAAGATGCGGGGCATTGAATACTCTGATTATCACGATTCTTTGATGCGGATGGCGAAGGAATCCCCTGTGGCGGATCAGATTTTGTGCTTGAGCGGACAGTTTCCCCAGTATACCTTTGATGCCATTATCTCCGCGGCGGATTGTATCGTTCTGCCCTATGAGATTGGTGCTCAAAGCGGCATTCTGGCCAATGCGGCCGCCTTCCATGTCCCGGTAGTCACCTCGGATCTCGAAAGCTTTGTGAAATGGAACGAGAAAAGCGGCGGGGGACTGACCGCCGCGACCGACGACGAATTTGTGGAACATCTCACCCGGATACTGAAGGATGATGAACTCAACCGGACCCTGAGGAACAATGTGAAGGGCTTTGTACAACCTTATCTGTGGGATGCCATCGGTCAAAAACATCAGGCCGTGTATGAGGAGATACTCAGGAAGCCATTTGAGGGGACGCGGTATTTTTATTTACCCGATCCCGAAGCTTAGAGTTGGAAAGCTTGAGCCGGATTGTTTCAGGGGATTACTGTTTCAGCAGTTCGTCGATGAGTTCCTCCGACCTGACCCGGGCGAGACTGGAAAAACTGTCCGACATGGCATAGGGAATCACAAGCCAGCCATTGTGAATCAGGGATCCGCAGCTGTAGAGAACGTTGGGAACGTATCCGCTGCGTTCTTTTTCATTGGGAATCATCAGCGGCTCTTTCAGTGACCCGATCACTTTTGTCGGATCTTCCAGGTCCAGCAGCATGGCTCCCAGACTGTAGCTTCTCACCGGGCCGACACCGTGGGTTAATACCAGCCAACCCTGATCGGTCTTAATGGGAGAACCGCAGTTTCCCAGCTGTATCAGTTCCCAATCTTCATGAGGTATGGCGATGAGGGACGGATTCTCCCAATTTTTTATATTGTCGGAAAAAACCACATAGATGTTTTCATTATCCAACCGGGAAAGCATGGCATAACGCCCCCCCACCTTTTCGGGAAAAATGGCCATGCCCTTGTTCTTGGCCGCGCCTCCATGGAGGGACGATATGGAAAAATTGATGAAATCCCGGGTTTCTATCAGCTGCGGGATGATGGCACTGCCGTTATAGGCTGTGTATGTGGCGAAATACATACGACGCCGTTCGTCGGGATCATCAAAGGCCACGAACCGGGCGTCTTCGAGTCCCTTCTTCTCATTACTGGATACGGGAAAGATAACACGGCTGGATAGCTCCGTTTTGGGATGAAAGGCCAGGGTATAGTTGGTGCTGGCCAGCAGGTTCAGGGTGTCGATGACCCGGTACTTATCCCTGTCCTGCGACTCGTTTTCATATTTCACCAGGGATTCATCCAATTCGGTTCGGGAAAAATGGTCGATCAACTCATCCAGGATCGGTCGGGCTTTCTTTTCCAGTCCTGTTTCCCGAAGGGACAGGAGAAACTCATCCCGGTTATACAGGGTGGATGTACGGATTTGTGCCTGCTCTATCAGGCAGTTGTTTTCCTCGAGGTTTATGTCTCCGTCGGCCTGGATTATTCCCGGACGGAATACGATGGAGGAAATATGTCCCTCTCCCACAGCCCGGAAGGATACCACCACCCGCAATTCATCCTCCGCCACACCGTTCTGTATCGGATGCGGGACGATTGATGGATTGAAGAGGGCTGCGGATTCCACGCTGTACTCCATGGTGAAGTAGGAGCCGATCAGGAGTTTCTGTTCCAGCGTTATCTTGCGGTCGACATACTCTTTGACGAGGTTGTAGTTGTTCTTGAAGATCCGTTCGATATCCCTGTGACGATTTCTGAACCGGCTGAATGTGGCTTCGAGGAGTTTCTGAGTCTCGGCTTCGTCTTTGCCCAGAAGCCGTTCGACTATCCTCTTCTCTCTCTCCGGGTTGTCGATTGTGAACTTCTTGGCGATAACCCGACGGTAATCGGGTTTAATCTTTACTTTTGTCCGGATGACGTCCATTCCCCGATTATACAATATGAAACCGTCGGTTGTTATCTTGCAGTACAAGGGCAGCGAGCTGCGAGCCCACGATTAAAGATGAATATAATTTTTCAACGATGAAATCATTTACCGGGGAATCTTAATGCTCCGTAGTCCAGCAGTTCCTGGAGATTCTTTTTGCTTTTATCCCCCATCTTGATGATCACCGTTCCCTGTTCACCTTCGATGTATATCACCGGTGTATCGGTAACGACTATCTGCTCGAACAGGTTCCGGCGTACTTCGATGCTGTCGGTCTCGGTTACTCTGCCTTCGCCGTCATCCGCCCGCAGGGGTTCCCGGGAATCCACGGGGTTTATACAACAGGAGGTTTCGATTATCAGTCTGTTGATGAGCAGCCACTCGGCATCTGAATAGGCATAGGAGATGCTGTAATACCCATTGCCGCTGAGGATGGCTTCGACGACGGTGGTTTTCGACTCGCCGATTTGTGCGATATAGTTCTCGCCCCGGTCGCTGGTTCGGATTTCCAGGCTGGTTCCCTCGACGTAGCGGGGATTTTGCTGAAACAAGGTGAGGCATCCGGAGAGCAGTGTGACAAGGGAAGCGAACGTGACAGCTGTTGCTGTGACTAACGACTTTTTCATCTTAAATACATCTTAACGACAAAAAAGTTTTTTCTCCATTGATGGCTACAGGCGGCTGAAATCACCGTCCCAGGTGTACATCATCCCATGACGCTGGTCAAAAAAACCGGTATATCCCACATCCGGTCTGGATGCAAAATAAAAGATGACCAGGCCTGTGTTGCCGTCGAGTTCATACCATCCTTCTTCGGTCAGATCCGCATCTCCGCCGTGGTACCGCGTCACCTCGGTGAACACACCCGACTCATCCATCCTGAGGAACACTTCCACGGGTTCACCGTCGTATTCATAGATCATCATCCATATCCCGGCGATATCGGCGGGTTTTATTTTTCCGGCTCGATTCTCAATTCCGGATTGTTTGACGAATCTGATGTTCCCGACGGTGAATTCCAGAGGGCTGCCGCCGACCAGGACCGAGAAACTTTCGGTAGTTGTGTCGGGGGAAAATCTCAGGTCCAGTCGGCCTGATAGAGGAACGTGTTTATAGACACCGGTTTCGGAATAACCTCGTCCGTCCTCTTCCCAGAATGTCCGGATATGAACGCTGCTTTCAGGAAAGAAACGGATTTCGATGACGACACCGGAGCCGTTCCCGCCTTCGCGTCCGGAGAAGAGTCCTATGATGCTCTGCGGCGTCTTTATTTCTTCCGGCGGCGGCGGGGTGGCACAGGAAAACAGGACGGTCAGGGTCAGGACGATCAGGGTTGAGAGCTGAAGTACTGTTGAGCTGAATCTCCCTCTCTCCCGTATCAATGCCGCTCCTTGCCTGCCGGTTTATCCTATCGGGTTATCACATCATACCTCATTATGTTCCGGATGGAGGTTAATCTGATGAAGTACTTCGTACTGCTGCTCGGAAGCCCCGAGGCGCAGACCTTCAGTTTTATACTTCAGGATGAGAATATATCAGTAGTTTTCCGTACTGATCTGAAGAATGTCGTGCTCTTTGAACGGACCAGCAGCTGAGCCTTTCCGGGATGATCGAAAACCCCGCCGAGATCGGGAAAATTATGAGTGCCGACCAGGTGGTGATCGGTCACATACAGGATTACGGTGACGAAATCCGTATTACGGCCAGAATTATCGATGTGGAATCCGGCAATATCATGAATTCCGTGTCTGATTCGATAGGAAGCGATCGGGCACGCAAAACCGTGGCTACGGCGGATGATTGG
>DAOVYP010000312.1 GCA_030635565.1 Spirochaeta sp.
CAGCAGCATCCGCAGCAATTACAGATAAAATTCACTCCCTGCTGCACGTTCTCACCGAACTGGACCAGGTTGTTGCCATAGGCTTCGGCCAGCAGGTCCATACATTCCATGGCATCGATGGCCCTGGCATAGCCGCTCCTGGTGAGTGACTCGGCACTGGAGTTGAAGGTCATGCAGATATCCATGGGTGCGGCGCAGTTTTTTCCGACGTGTTCCATTTTATGCCGGCAATAACAGACACCGACGCCGATGTGACCAGCGGTTTGTATAACTTCGCTCGCCCTTTCGTAATCGAGTACCAGAAGTGCATTCTCATCCGACAGGGCCGGCTCGTTCACATAGACCCTGCCGAGCTGGGTATCACCATCAACGAAAAGACTGCGGATGAAATCCTCTTCAACGTTCAGATACTGATAGTAGAGTTCACCCAGCACTTTCTGATCTACATCACCTCTCAGACGCATCATGGAGAATTCGAAGAATCCCGCCATCGGCGGCGGCAGCGTATAGATGCTTTCTCCGTTCCTTTCGACGTCCACGAGAATGGCCCTTCCAGCCAGTTCATCCAGTACCTTCCGGGCTTCCGGCTCAGGTAAGTTCCAGCGATCGGCTGCGACAGCCGCCTTGAACGGCTTGATGGGCAGTAGGGCGATCAGGTCCGCTTCACGCTCACTGATGAGTATCCTGAGGATTTTGTACAGAGTTTCCGACGGTGGAGCACCCTGGGGAACTCTATTCAGACGATCCACAAGATTTTCGTAAGATGATTTTTTCAGCGTTCGATGAGCCATGGTTAATTGTACACTGGAATTAATGGTAAAACAGGGATTTAATGTGCGGCAGTTGGGGCCGCTTTAGCCATATCAGTAATTACTATATAATTACTCGTGTGAGGTGAATCATGCTGGTATCAGTGATTCCAATTGGCAACTCCCGGGGTATCAGAATCCCAAAAAGTATTCTGATGCAGCTTGACATTAATGAAAAAGTTGAGCTTGAAGTTCTGAATAAAGAGATTGTACTTCGGCCGGTAAAAAAGAACCCTCGTGAGGGTTGGGAAAAAGCTTTCTCGGAAATGCACCGGAATGGAGACGATAGCTTATTTCTTCCTGATATTATGGATGAGGAAGAGTTTCAATGGGAATGGTAATCCATCAATATGATGTGATCCTGATAAATCTTGATCCTGCAATTAGGCATGAGATTCAGAAAACCAGACCTTATCTGATAATATCTCCCGATGAGATGAATCTATCAATACAGACCGTGATAATCGCTCCCATGACCACGAAATCTCATAAATATCCGTCTCGTATACCTGTTCGATTCCAAAATAAAAACGGCTGGGTTGTATTGGACCAGATCAGAACTGTTGATCGAATTCGGCTTATCAGGAAGCTGGGAACATTGAGCGCAAAAGAGATAAAACAGGTGAAGTCTGTTATCCGGGTGATGCTGGTGGAATAATGGCGAGGCTTTCAGGCCGTGAAAGCCCTTATTACAATAAGGTGACCTGTTCTATTCTCCATTCATCTTTCCGACATAGATCGAATTCGACTCTTCCCGATCCGCAATGGGATTGGGAAAGGTAATCAGCTCTCCCCAGACTTCATCGAAAACCTGGTCTAAAACCTCAAGGTACTCGTCTTCCGGCGGGTCGTCGGACCATAGGGCGAATACCCCGCCGGGCTTGAGATTTTGCGACATAAGCCGGATTCCATCGGGTTCGTAGAAACCGCCGCGGAACCCCTCAAGATGGCGAATCGGAGAATGATCGACATCAAGCAGGATCGCATCAAAGCGCCGTCCCGGATTCTCGGGATCGAATCCCGTCTCTGGATCCATGGCCGCAGCAAAAAAATCGCCCTGAGAAATACGGCTTCGGGGATCGTCGGGGATTCTGGAACCAATCGGTACCAGACCCTGACGATGCCAATCGATTACCGGCTGAAGGAACTCAACCACCAGAAGTGAACATGTGGCCGGGTGTTCCAGAACCATCTCGGCTGTATAGCCAAGGCCCAAACCTCCCACCACGACATCCGCCGTGCCGTCGGGAGCTTCCAGGGCATCAAGACCTATCTCCGACAGCGCCACTTCACCGACGGTGAACATGCTGGACATCAGATACTCATCGTTGAGCTTCACTTCGAATACATCGAGCCCTCCAAATTCGAGTATCCGGCGCCTTTGCAGTATCACTTCCCCGATCGGGGTGTATTGAAAATCCAGCTCTTCAAAATTCCGGCTCATTTCATCTCACTTATCGACCGGTCACCGGGTAGAGCACCGCCTGAACGTAGTTGCTGTCATCGAGATAGCGCCGGGCAGTCGCGTTGAGCAGTTCGGGAGACAGGGTGTCGTACAGGGCTCCACGATTCATCAGATCTTCAGGATCGGTATCGGTGGCCACGGCGAAAACGATCTGCCCCATCCACCAGGAGTTGCGTTCCAGATTTTCCGAAAGACTGCGGTGCTGGGATGCGGTGACGTCGACAGCGAATTTCTCCTCCGGGGGAGCCGAGCGCCATTCGTCAATCACAGTCCTTACCTGTTCAGAGAGTTCCTCCACCCTGTCCGGGGCGCAGGAGAAGCGGATGATGAAACGGTAATCGCTGACTGGAGAGACGTTCAGCTGAGGATAGACGCCGACGGTATAGGTACCGCCTGACTCTTCCCGTATCAAACGGTTGAACTGCATTTCCAGGGCGGATGCCAGGGATTGGATACGGTACCTTTCGGTGAAACTGCCGTCCCATTCCCCGGTCCATACCTGGGTGACGACGCTCAGGGGTTCGGAACCTGCTTCAATTGAAACTTCTCTGATACCCCCGGGACTTCTCATTCCCCGGTCTATCCAACCTTCCCCTCTCTCACCGGCCGGGAGACCGCCGATCCAGTGCAGCACCAGAGGTTCGAGAACTTCAGGTTCGAAATCCCCTACAAAAACATAGGTAAAATCGGAGGCATCGGAGAATCGCTCGGAGAATATCTCCAGGGCTCTGTCGAGCCTGGCCTCGGGAAGCCGGTCCAGGGTGAGGGGAAGACTTCGGAAGTGACCATCGTACAGAGTCTCCCAGAGGAGGTCGCTGTAAAGATTCATGGGGGCTGAATCCCTGTTTTTCAAGGATTCGCCGGTCCGGTTCATGAATGCATTCCACGCCGTTTCATCCCGTCGAACGGCACTGTGATGCAGGTACAGGAGTTGGAGCATCGTTTCAAGATCGGCCGGTGCGGCAGATCCGGAAAACCCTTCATAGGTATTCTGAATGTAAGGATTCAGGGAAAGATTCCGGCCTGAAAGAATCTTACGGAGATCAATGGCAGAAAATTCGCCCAGGCCCCCCTCGTTCACCGCGTCGGTTGCGAACTGCGCCGAGATGAAATCCGCATCTTCGGCCCGGGAGTAGCCACCGTTGCTGAATGCGTGAAACAGGATCTCCTCGCTTTTGAGTTCCGTTGGTTTAAGCATGACAACGGCACCGTTGGAGAGGGTCCATACATCCACTCCCGTGTCGGGGATAGAGCTTCGGGAAACGATACGTCCCGGACGGGGCGGCTCTGGTACCAGGGGACCAGCTGTAACGTTGTCTTCCCAGGGCCTGAGAGCCAGGGATTCCACCTTGTACAGCACCGCGAGGATTTCTTCCTCGGTAAGAAAACTGACTGCCGGAACCGAAGGGCCATTGACAATAACGACACGATTTTTTTCGCTGAGCAGAATGTCAGAGACCGCACCGACTTCCTCCAGTGTAATTTCCGGCAGGAGTTCCCGGACCGTGTCCCACTGCCATTCAATGGATGGATAAGTTTCACCTTTCACGAACGCGTCCAGCAGCGGCTGGACGAAAACCGAAGACTCGAGATC
>DAOVYP010000377.1 GCA_030635565.1 Spirochaeta sp.
GAGCCATAGTAAAGAGTCATTTCTCCAAAGAATATTTTTTCACCAATAAGGTAAAGGTCTACCCGAAGATGATCCATCCTTTCGGATAAACATGAAGCGATTTCCAGCATTTCCTCCACGACACCCTTCGGGAATTCCAGCATTGATTCTGTCAGAGGTATATGGCGATTTCTCCCGACAACTGCGGTTACATCAGCGGGGATGAGTTCATTTCCTGCAATCCGAAACCGTCCTGCCTGAAAACCTGATGTTGTCCTCCCCTTGAACACCACAAGGTAACGGGGCTCGCCGTCGAAGCAGGCAATTTTAAAGTCCGATGGATAAGGAAATTCCCCATTGTCATGCAGAAATTCTTCGGCCATCACCAGGGGCGGGATATCCCTGTAAGCCCATTCCCGGGTCCTGTTGTAAAAATTGGAACTCATCCAGTATTTCATCGTTCCCCGAACGGCATTTACATCCAATCCGGATTTGTCGGTGAAAAAGAGATTCCATCCGCAGCCGTGGTTGGCCTTGAGAACGAAATCATCAGGCAGAGCATTAAGATCAATGTCATCAGGATTCTCCGTAACATAAAAAAGAGGTACGAGATATTGCCTGCCCACCCGTTCGGCGACATAGCTGCGGACACGGTATTTATCCTGCAGGACCGGAAGCAGGGCATTTCGATCAAAGAGTTTTCGTCTCTGTATTTTTTCCGTAAAGGTCTTCGGTTTCCGGAGATTCGGAAACCTGCCGAAACTCCGATAATAGCCAAGTTGAACCAGTAAGCGGTCGGTAATCGGTCCGGGAGGCATATATCTCAATCCCCGCATCACCTTGTTTCCGATTCGTCTCATCCTCCGCTGCTCCGGAGGTCGGTCTCACCATTCAAATTCCTGAGTTCCGCCAGCAGCCAGACAACGGTAATGATGGTGGCCATGAAATCGGCGATGGGAAAGCTGATCAGCAAACCACTCAGCCCGAAGAACCTCGGCAGAATGAGGAGCAGTGGTATGAGGAGAAGAAATTGCCGGGAGAGGTTCAAAACGAGGCTCGGAAACGGTTTACCGATCACCAGGAAGTAGGAACCACCGATAATCTGGATTCCAATGAGTGGAAAGACCGCGATGACAAATCGCATCACGTGGGCCACGGTGTCGATAAGTACCGGATCGGTGGTGAATATACCGGCAAAGACCCGGGGCATGAGAAAAAGCAGCAGAAAACCGATACTTGTGTAAATTGTGGCCACTACGGTGGTGATCTTCACGGTTTTTCGCACACGGTTGTAGAGTCCGGCTCCGTAATTGAATCCCGCGATGGGCTGAAATCCCTGAACCATGCCGAAAAGAGGCATGAAGAGGAACATGAGGAGCCTGTTCACCACACCGTAAGCTGAGATGTATATATCCCCGCCGTACTTTCCCAGCATGTTGTTCAGTATCACCGCAACTATGCTCCGCCCCCCCTGGCGTACAAAGGTGGGGAAGCCGAGGACTGTGATTTCCCGGATAACCGAAGCTTGAGGAATCCAGTGCCTGGCTCTCACCTGTACAAGGGTTTTTCGCATTACGAAAAACCGGGAGGCAAAGAGAAATGCCAGGAACTGACCGATAATTGTGGCCCATGCCGCACCTGCCACCCCCATCCTGAAGACAAAAATGAATATGGGGTCCAGGATGATATTGGTGACCGCGCCGACGAGCATCACCATCATCGAAACCCTTGCCTTGCCCTCGGCGCGGAGCAGGTTGTTCGAAGTCATGGCCAGGGAAATGAACGGGGAACCCAGGAGTATGACGCTTAAGTAATCCCCGGCATGAATCCTCAATGATCCGGCTGCCCCCAGCAGGTTGAGCAGAGGTTCCAGGAAAATCAGTCCGATGACGAGGATAAGCGTACCCGAGACAAGAGCCATGGCAAAGGCGTTGCCCGCAGCCCGTCTGGCCCGTACGTCGTTTTCGGCCCCGAGATTCCTGGATACCACCGATGCCGCACCCTGACCGATGGAGATACCGAAACCCATGATAATCATCTGAGCCGGGAATGCCAGGGCCAGGCCCCCGATGGCTTCGGTACCTACGCCCCGGCCGATAAAGATTGTATCCACCAGGTTGTAGAGTCCGTTGACAAGCATGGCAAAAGTAGCCGGTACGGACATCTTCACCAGGAGATTTCCGATGGGAGCTTGCCCCAATTCGGCACGGTCAGCATTCATGCCTGGATCCTTGAAGAATGCGGTTGACGTTTTGAATGGTTTTCATGGCCGATATGAGGTCCCCGAACTCCGCATCATTCAGAATGGAGAGCCGGGCCGAGAAATGGTCTTTTATTCTCTCTCTCAACTTTTCACTGATTTTTTCCCCCCGGGGCGTCAACCTCAGAAGAATCTTGCGGCGGTCCCCGGAATCCCTGAACCGTTCCACCAGACCTTCATCGATGAGCCGATCGGCCACCGGTGTAAATGAACCGGCTTCCAGTCCCACATGCCGACCGATGCCCTTCATGCAGTCCGATTCCGAATCCGCTATGTACATCAGAGTTCGCCAATGGGTCCTGTTGAGACCATCAGGGTCGATTTCGGGATGGAAATCAGACAGAAGCGTCTTGTGCAGCTGGAAAATATCCCGGATCCCGCGGTCGATATCATCGAGATTCTCTGGAACCGGATAATTCATCAATATATTCCTTAGTAATCTTATTATTAGAAATCTTACTATTGTGTTGAATTGCGAGTCAACAACCTGTAAACACCATTTCGGTTGCCTCCGCCCCATCCATCCACTAAACTGTTTTTTGTCCATGCACTCATACTTGACGGCTCCCACATTCAACCCCATCCTGCTCGACCTTCCCGGCCCTCTCGCGGTCAGCTGGTACGGCATGATGTATCTCTGCGGTTTTCTCTTCGCCTATTTCTTCGTTAAAAGCCACATTAAGAAGCGGAAAATCATCATGAGCAATGACGAGTTTTCCAACATCCTGGCCCTGATTTTCGTCGGAGTATTGGCCGGAGGACGGCTCGGTTTCTGTCTTTTCGTCCACCCGTCCTACTATCTGCGTCATCCTCTGGAGATTCTCGCCGTCTGGGACGGCGGTATGTACTTCTTCGGCGGCTTGTTTGCCGCCATGTTTCTGCCCTGGCTCTACACCCGGAAAACCAAACTGAAATATCTGGATGTGGCCGATCTCATCATCATTCCCGCCCCCATGGCC
>DAOVYP010000510.1 GCA_030635565.1 Spirochaeta sp.
CCCCGAATGCGAATTTGAACAGTCCGCTGATACGCATCAGTAGACCCACCAGCAAGTGGGAAAAGAGGCCCTTGGCCCGTACCTTTTTCATCATGCCCTTGAGAATCTTATTGTAGAAAAGGGGGATGGCCATAAAAATGGTGACTCCCCCGAATTCCAGGTCTTTCATGATTTTATCTATGACAATGGCCTGGGCGAAAATGATCTCGCTGGCATGCTTGATGCCTTCCAGAAAAACCGCGGTCATGCAGTAGCTGTGATGGATGGGCAGCAGGGCGTACCAGACGTCGCTCTGCTCTGCGTCGAGGAAGTCGTGGTGGCAGGCCAGGTAGACGTCGGACATGAAATTCCTGTGTGTGAGCATCACGCCTTTTTCCATCCCCGTGGTACCCGAAGTGAAGAGAATGGCCGCCAGGTCGTCTTCGGCGGCTTCGTCGAAGGATGTGTTTTTTCCGGCTGGAAGTTCCGTGATAAAGGTGCCGCTGTCACGGGACAGGCTCACCCTGTGCTTGATGCCGGTGGCTTTCCCCCCCAATACTTCGAGCTTATCGCCGTCCGCGAAGAGGAATTTCGAATCAACGAAATCGATGAGCCGATCAGCGGTTTCGTCCTCCATCTGTACATCCAGGGGCACGATAACCCCGCCGGCCTCCAATGTGGACAGATATGCCAGGGCCCACCATGGCGAATTCTTGCCGGCAAGGACCACCCTGTCGCCTTTTTTGAGTCCCTTTGAAACCAGCCAGGATGCGATTTTTACCACAAGAACATGGGCTTCCCTGTAGGTAATCCGGACTTCTTCCGGGGAAAACTGGGTGAATGCCGTCTGTTCGGGATACAGGTGAGCCGACAGGTGGAATTGTTCGGGGATAGTGGGCCATTCGCCCTTGATGAACTCGCCGCGATACGCGTCCAGGACGTCCCATGAGTTCTTGTTGGCCATGAAGGTCTCCTCCGGATTATTCAGTATGGTTCATTAATTATAGTTGAAAATGACCTCTGGCGTCCCGGCGTGGACCGCTTTTTGTTATGTTACCGGCCGGCATCCCGATGTCTGGTGGTGAGCAGTCCGCAGGCCGCTTCAATATCAAGACCCCGGCTGCGGCGGATTGTGGCGATAAGCCCCCGGTGGTTCAGATCGTCACGGAAGGTTTCGATCCGGCCTGCGGGGCTGGGGGTTCCGGGGAAGTCGGGAATGGGGTGATAGGGGATGAGATTGACCCTGGCTCCCAGGCCTTCGAGGATGCGGCTGAGTTCCCGTGAGTGCCGGGCGCTGTCGTTCAGGCCGTCAATCATCAGGTATTCGATGGTGAGCCGGCGGCGGCCCAGCTCGGCCCGGCGGAAGAGATCCAGTACCTGCAACACCGGATAACGGCGTTCGTAGGGAATGAGATCGGCCCGCTCGTCGGGGAAGGGGGAATGGAGGCTCAAAGCCAGACGGCACTGACTCTTCTCCAGCAGCTGATCCATACCCTCGATGATGCCGATGGTGGATACGGTGACTTTCTTCGGACTGAAACCGAAACCCCAGTCGGAAGTGAGAATCTCCAGTGTTGAGAGAACAGCCTTCAGATTGTCCAGGGGCTCACCCATCCCCATAAAAACAAAATGGGTGACATCGTCAGCTTCCGGCAGGGAGCGGTACTGGTTGAGAATCTCGCCGGCGCTCAGGTTTCCCTGGAATCCCTGCCGGGCGGTCATGCAGAACAGACAGCCCCGGCGGCAGCCGATCTGGGTGGAGACGCAGAGGGTTCCCCGATTCTCATCGGGAATACAGGCGGTTTCCACCGAACGCATCCCGGAATTGAAGAGATATTTTTTCGTTCCGTCTGTCGATACGGCGACCGAAATCGGTTTTGAGATTCCGATATCAAATTTCTCCGCCAGCTTGCTCCGGGCCGCTCTGGAAAGATTGGTCATATCATCGAAAGAGGCGGCTCTGTGCCTGTAAAGCCATTCGGCCAGTTGTCTGGCGGCGAATGCGGGCAGTTTGAGCTCCGCTGTAACGCTAGAGAGTTCTTCCAGGGTTTTTCCGAACAGAACTTGTTTCGGCATAATTGTCTCCCCGCGGAATTTAGATTTTTCATGGACCGGGGTCAAGGGTAGAGGGGTGCTTGTAGCAGCGATTCCAGATAGCTTCACTAACA
>DAOVYP010000552.1 GCA_030635565.1 Spirochaeta sp.
AAGCAATGGCAGCAAGACATACACCCACGACTTAGACGCTATAATCGCTGATGCATACACTCAGAGTCTGACCGGGTATCAGCGAATGTGTCGGTGGCTGATTATTCAGTGAATGTATAAAATGATGGCATATTGCATTCATAACTGCATTCAGGAGCCTGATATGAAAACATTGACAATTCGAGGAATTGACGCGGAACTGGATCAAAGAATCAGAAAGAGATCGAACTTGAGTGGTGAGAGTATTAATAGAACTGTATTACGACTGTTGAATTCCGCATTCGGTCTTGAAAAGAATAAAGTCTTTCCAATTCACCATGATCTGGATGATTTCGCGGGTACATGGACGCAAGGTGATGAGGATGAGTTCCGTAAGAATATTCAGGAACTTAATGAAATAGACAAGGAATTATGGAAATGAGAAAAGTACTCATTGACACAAACGTTTATACAGCTTTTAAACGTAATGTTCCTGACATAGTCAATTCATTTCAGCACTTTGATTTTATCGGAATAAATATCACGGTTATAGCTGAATTATATGCAGGCTTTATCGGAAGTAAAAAAGAACAAACCAATCGCCTTGAATTGGAAAGATTCATGGATACTCCAAGAGTCAATTATATCAATAATGATATGGATACCGCGGATTTCTATGCCCGGGTTTTTAATTCTTTAAAAAAGAAAGGTTCACCAATTCCGTCAAATGATATCTGGATTGCCGCATCAGCTCTACAAAATGGTTTGGCTGTATTTACCCTTGATAAGCATTTTCGATATGTTGATGGTCTGATTGTAATAAACCAGTACTGAAGGAGGCCGTCATGGATGAGAAAATGCTGCAGAGTCATCTTCTGGAAATGCTGGGCGGAGGCGCCGCCCATATCGGAATCGAAAGTGCCCTCGAGGGATTCCCCGTGAGCCGGGCTGGAGAACAGGTCGAAGCTCTGGAGCATTCCATGTGGATGCTCGTGGAACATCTGCGTATCGTCAACCGGGATCTGATCGACTGGGTGACAGCCGAAGAGTATGAAGAAAAACCCTACCCTTCCGGCTATTGGCCCGCTCCCGACCCTCCGTCACCCGAGGCCTGGGAGAACACGAAAATCTCAATCGCCCGGGATATTGATGTGATGAAGGGCTGGATTGAAGACCCGGATTTCAATATCACCGCTCCCTTGAAGCGACGTTCTACCCATTCCGCTTTACGGGAAATTCTACTCACTATCGCACACAACGGGTATCACATCGGGCAGATGGTGGATCTGAGGGCCCTGTTGGGGGTACCTGTGAAGGACTCGTAAGACTACTTCGCTTCGGCCATCTCGGCGGCAGTAGGAGGATCGGCCCCCTGTCTGGCGCAATTCAGGCTTGAGGCTTTTACGGCAAAGCGAACTGCGTCCAGAGCTTCTTCTTCGGTAAGATCGCCGGCCGTTCTGGCCGACAGGCGTCCCATTTCATGCAGTCTGACCAGAAGAGCGGCGTGGAAGCTGTCTCCGGCACCGATGGTGTCCTTCACTTCCACCCAGTATTCAGGAGTCTCGACCCGGTAAGACGGTCCGAGCAGCACGGCACCATCCTTGCCCCGGGTCATCACAACGATTCCGGCGCCTCGTGCGAGCCAATCCCTGGCGCTATCCTCCGCCGGACGCTCCGGGTACAGCCATTTCAGATCCGCACTGCTCACCTTTACGATTGTGGAGAGCCCCGCAAGTTCTTCCATCTCAGCAGTATAGGCAGGCTTGTCGGCTACCATCATGGGCCTGACGTTGGGGTCGAAGGAGATGGCCCGCCTGCCTGATTCCCGGCGAATGAGGCTTTTAATGGTTTCGGCCTGGGGTTCGAGGATCAGGGATATGGAACCGAATTCGATGCACTCTACAGAGTCGGGCAGTGACTCGGGGATGTCGAC
>DAOVYP010000578.1 GCA_030635565.1 Spirochaeta sp.
CTTCTCTTAAGGTCTGGGTAATTTAAAAAATCAGGGATTTTTAAAATTACCTCAACTGTTTCGAATGCTCCCGACCTGGTGGGGAATACCGTTGGGAACACACATGAAGCATAACCGGGTCAGGGGTCAGGGGACAGGGGTCAGGGGGTTGAGGTTCAGATCGGGATGATTTTTCCCGAGAAGGGATCGGCGGCGATTCTTTCCCGGTATTCGAGAAAGGCTTGCGGGAGGAAGCGAAGTATGTCACCGGCGGTCATGCCGACGGGGCCGATACTGTCGGCAGCCAGGTCTCCGGCCAGTCCGTGAAGATGGACTCCGAGGCGGAGGGGGTCCGCTGGGGCCGGATAGCTGCCGCCATTCGCGGTCAGAGCGGCGATGAGGCCGGCGAGGACGTCGCCGGATCCGGCTGTACCCATGCCGGAATTGCCGGTGAGATTGATCCAGACCGAAGCGCCGGGGTCGGCAATGATGCTGTGGGCGCCCTTGAGCACGACGGCGGCGCCGTATCGGTCGGCGGCCTCCCGGACGGTCTCGATGCGGCGGGCTTCAACTTCGCTGACCGAGGAACCCAGAAGCCTTGCCATCTCACCGGGGTGGGGGGTGAGGCAGGTGGGGAATTTCCGATTCCTGATGAGCTCTTCCCGTCCGGCCAATGCCGTCAGGGCATCGCCGTCGATTACCAGGGGCGCTTCGGCGTCGGCGATGAAATCCCGGACCAGGCGTACCGATTCGGGATCGGTGGAGAGGCCAGGGCCGAGAAGGACGGCATCGGCCTCCATCGCCTGATCGAGGAATTCGGGTACATGTTCGGCGCCCATGGGCCCGGTACCGCCCTGGGGAAGGAACACCGCTTCGGGAACCAGTGGGAATATTTGAGACACCAGCTCGGCGGGTACCGCCAGCCGGACGTACCCGGCACCGCTTTTCAGGGCGGCCCCGGCGGCCAGCGTCGGTGCGCCACGGTAGTTCGGCGAGCCGCCGATGATGAGCACCTTACCGAAACTCCCCTTGTGCCCCGCCGGATTCCGCTCGGGCAGTTCCGGAGGAATGTTCACCGAGAGAACGATGGAATCGTCTCCGGCGACTTCCGGGGGAAAAGATATTTCCGAGTGGTACAGGGTCCCGCCCAGGGCGTAACCCGGATAGAGCAGGTTGCCCCGTTTCGGGATGCCGAAGGTGACGGTGGCCTCGGCCTGAATAGCGGTACCCAGGATAGTGCCTGTATCCGCGCTCACCCCGGTCGGGATGTCCAGAGCCAGTACAGGGGTTTCGGCTTTATTGATTTTTTCGGTGAGCAGCGCCATCCGGCCTTCCAGGTTCCGTGACAGCCCGATACCGAACAAGGCGTCGACGATGAGGTGATAGCGGCCGAAGTCGAGCCTGTTGAGCAGGGCCGGCTGAGGAGATGAATCCAGTTGAAGTATTTCCAGGGGGAGCTGTCTGACGATGCTGTAGTTGTCGGCGGCGGCTCCGGTCAGTTTGCCAGGATACACGGCCATCAGAAGGGTGCAGGCAGCACCCGAGGAGTATAGGATATGGGCCAGGGCGAAACCGTCACCGCCGTTGTTGACGGCAAAGCCAACGATGAGGACATCACTGGTTCGGATAC
>DAOVYP010000373.1 GCA_030635565.1 Spirochaeta sp.
CCTCAAACAGACGAGGCATGATGTCCGGGTTTACCGGTAAAGATGAATCGATAGCCCTGGAACTCCAGCGGCCTGCGATGACGGTGAGGACATCCGAATCGGGGGAGGCCGGTCTCAAAACCGGAGGAATGTTATTCATAGCTGCGTTATTCATAGCTACAATGTAATAAATCAAACGCTTCAGGGAAAATCGAAATTCCATCCGACCTGGATCGTCATCAGGGGGTTTGTGTTCCACGAGAGATTTCGATGGCTGTTTTATCAAATCTTTATATCCCCGCTGCCTGCATTGCCATTACTATCAGGGTGAGTTTTTATGGTGCGCCCAACATCTGAAGGAGAATCTGATGAAAATTGATTTTATTACAATAAACACAACAAAACTTGAAGAATCCATTACGTTCTATACAAATGTTCTGGGATTTTCACTGGATAAACGTGTGCCTGCAGGTGAAAATATCACTCTTGTCTTTTTGAGTGATGGAGCAGGTGGTTCTATTGAGCTGGTTGACGGAGGACCGAGTCATCCGAATCACAGTGATTGTCCCATTGCTATCACAATTACAGTGGATTCCATGAGTGATATTGAAAAGCTGGTCGAAGAGAATTCCCTGATAGTGACCTTCGGACCAAAGACAATGCCGAGTGGTGTTTCACTGTTACACGTATCAGACCCCAATGGTGTAACGATCAACTTCGTCGCCGTTATGAAGAAAGGTCAGAAATGACTGCTCGTCATCTCATTAATGACATTGATGAAGGCCTCTATGGCGATACCTTTTCAACCATCTACAACATGGAAGAAAACGAATTTCATCGGCAGAGATGGACCGGTATTATCAGAACTCATGAACAGCGAGTTGGAGATACATCCCCCCGGCTCTTCTCGTCTCCCGGCCGTACCGAGCTGTCGGGCAACCATACCGACCATAACAGGGGACGTGTACTGGCCGCCGCTGTCCAGTTGGACACCATCGCCGCGGTGACTCAAGCCGAGCCCTCTACCGATGATGTCCCGGTTGCCGAAATTATCTCCGAAGGTTATCCACCGGTTCGAGTGAATCTATCCAGTCTCGAAAAAGTGAATAGTGAAGAAGGGACAACTGATGCACTGCTCCGGGGTATCGCCGCCTCAATCGTCCGCCGGGGAGGCAGAATCGGGGGATTTACCGCCTGCACCACCAGCCGGGTACTCAAAGGGTCGGGCCTGAGTTCATCAGCCGCCCTTGAAATCCTGGTGGGTTCCATATTCAACGAGCTTTTCAATGACGGCCGTTTCACACCGGTGGAACTGGCCCGGATGGGCCAGGAAGCCGAGAATACCTATTTCGGCAAACCCAGCGGCCTGATGGATCAGACCGCCTGCGCCGTCGGAGGTGTTATTTCCATCGATTTCGCGGACCCTGAGGCCCCCGCCATAGAACCTGTATCCGCGGATTTCGTATCAGCCGGCTACACCCTGGCCGTTGTGGATTCAGGCGGCGACCATGCCGACCTGACTCCGGACTATTCTGCGATTCCTGAAGAAATGAAGGCCGTTGCCTCCGGCCTGGGCGCCGAGGTGCTCCGGGATACCGATGAGAACGATTTCTTGGCCGCCATTCCCGCAATTCGAAAGAAATCCGGTGATCGCGCCGTCCTCAGGGCTATCCATTTCTACAGCGAAAATCGACGTGTGGAGCTGATGGTGAAGGATTTGAAAAATGGAGATATCGAAGCTTACCTGGAAAGCGTACGGCTTTCGGGTGACTCTTCCTTCCGCTTTCTCCAGAATGTCTTCTCGCCCCGACACGTGACAAATCAGGCGGTATCCCTGGCTCTGGCCCTTACCGAACGCTTTCTGGCTGGTGAAGGTGCCTCAAGAGTGCATGGAGGCGGATTCGCCGGTACCATTCAGGTGTACATTCCCACTATCCGGTTCGCGGATTATGTGAGGTTCATGGAACGGTACTTCGGTGAAGGCTCGGTGGTTCCCCTCTCGGTCCGGCCGCTCCCCGCAGGAGAGCTGAAGAAAAACTGACGCCCCCGGAGGTCATCCCCCACAAGCCCTTGACCACCCCCCCCGTAAATCGCCCATTATTGGGGCGCATCAACGCATTAAACAATGGAGAATACTCATGTCGAACCTGTCCCCCCTGCAGAAGGCGCGATACGCCTATAAGCCCAAACTCCCGGTTGTCTTCAAAGATGAAATCTCCAACATCGCCGTCGCCCTGGGCGAACCAACCGAATCGGTAGCCGACCGGATTCAGCTGCGGGACATCTTCCCCCTCACCTACGGAGCTCCTATCGCCCGTTTCGCCAAAGGACCCAACCCGGATTCCGCAAAGGTTAGAAAAGTCGGCGTCGTCCTTTCTGGAGGTCAGGCCCCAGGCGGCCATAACGTCATCGCCGGTATCTTCGACGCCATGAAGAAAGCCAATTCCGAGAGCATGCTCTACGGATTCAAGGGCGGCCCCGCGGGCATCATCGACGGTGATTTGATGGAAATCACCGGTGAAATCATGGATTCCTACCGCAACACCGGCGGCTTCGATATCATCGGCTCGGGCCGAACCAAGCTGGAAACCGAAGGGCAGTTCGAGAAGAGCCTGGAAACCTGCAGGAAGTACAATATCGACGGCATAGTGGTGATCGGCGGTGACGACTCAAACACCAACGGCGCCGTACTGGCCGAATGGTTCAAGAAGAAAAAAACCGGTATCACCGTTGTCGGCTGTCCCAAAACCATCGATGGCGATTTAAAGAATGAGTACATCGAAACCTCATTCGGCTTCGACACCGCTACGAAAACCTTCAGCGAACTCATCGGCAACATTGAGAAAGACGCCAACAGCGCCAAGAAATACTGGCATTTTATCAAGCTGATGGGGCGGAGCGCCAGTCACATCACCCTGGAATGCGGCCTTCAGACCCAGCCCAACGTCTGTATCATCTCCGAGGAAGTCAAAGAAAAGAACATGTCTTTGGACCAGGTGGTTGATGCCATTGCCGACGTGGTGGTGGCCCGGGCCGCCGGAGGCATGAACTTCGGTGTCGCCCTCATCCCTGAGGGACTCATCGAGTTCATCCCCGAAATGGGTCGACTCATCTCCGAACTCAACGACCTCCTGGCCAAGGAGGCCGAGTATTTCGCCACGTTGAAAACCGTTGAAGATCAGCGGGAGTGGGTGAATCATGAGCTGTCCAGGGACTCATCCTACGTTTTTTCCTCCCTGCCCCGGGGAATACAGATGCAGCTTCTTGA
>DAOVYP010000556.1 GCA_030635565.1 Spirochaeta sp.
AAAGCCCGGTAGCAGGATCACGAAACTCATAAGCCATGAGACGGGTTTCCAGTTCGCCGAGACGACTTATGTCATGGGAAATCACCAGAGCGTGTGATATGGGACCGCCCTTCTCTTCGCGATACGGGAAGAATCTCACCTCGACGTATTTCACGGTATCGCCAAAGGGAAATTCATCGATGAAGCGGACTTCCTCACCCTCCAGACAACGCTGCAGGGGAATCTCGATGGCTCCTTCGAACCGTGCCTTACCCCAGACTTCTTCTACGGTATGTCCTTCTATTTCTTCTTTTTTCCTGCCAAGCGCCCGGATGTACGCCTTGTTGACAAAAACATACCGATACTCTGCATCGATGAGAGTGATGTAATCCCGGGACACCTGAACTATCGAGCGATACGGATCGTTCATTCATGGTATTATACCTGCGACTCAAGCCCGACGTCGAGGCGGTTTGCATAGACCTCATCCTCCGCTATGCTCCTTCTATGGAAATCCGCCCGCTCATACTCATATGCAACGACGATGGAATCGATTCTCCAGGTCTTCATGCCGCTGCTGAAGCCCTTATGCCCATAGCAGACCTCATCATAGCCGCTCCCGCCGATCAGCAAACCGCCTCCGGCCGATCACTGCGGGCATTGCCCGAAGCCGTTTTCGAACCCCGAATCATCGATATTGACGGGAAGAATATCAAAGGCTGGTGCCTGAACGCATCTCCGGCCACGACGGTTCGACACGCTCTCCAATGCCTGTGTACGGACAGGAAGCCTGACATGGTGGTTTCGGGCATCAATTTCGGGGAGAACATCGGTACTAACGTCACCGCATCGGGTACTGTCGGAGCCGCCATACAGTCGGCAGTATGGGATATCAAATCCCTGGCCGTATCCCTGCAGGTTCCACAGGAATTCCATTATGAGCACGGCGAAGTGGAATGGTCCGGGGCCGTGCTCATCCTCCGTAGGGCCGCCGAAAAGTTCCTGGCTTCTGACTGGCCCCGTGATGTTCACATTCTGAAAATCGACATCCCCGATACGGCAGATCAGAACACTCCATGGCACACCTGCCGGCAGTCCAGGGAACCCGGCTGGTGGAGTTTTGTTCCCGACGCTTCAGCCTCATCCGCCGCCGGATCCACCATAGTAAAAAGGGGACCGAGGCCGGGTAAAACCTGGAATGATGAAGACGATATGGCCGTCCTCCTCGGGAAAAAAGAAGTGACAATCACGCCCCTGAGTGTCGATATGACATCGAGAATTCCCCTGGAAGAAGTCGATAAAATGTTCCGTTAACCTCTATTTCCACACCATGTCGTATGCGTTCATCCTTCAAGCGGTATAGGCATAATTCTTTATTATAAAAACACCTATAAATAAACCCAGGTTATCTCAATGCAGAAGACATCAAGCCGTTTTATCCTGTCCCATACGCTGATATCTCATTATTTGATTTGCAGACAACAACTTACATCTGAATCATCACAATTCTTCCTGGTTGGCACACTGATTGCTTTATAGGCACAGGAGGCGAATATGAACGCCAAACTTACGGTTAATACAATGATGATTCTTACAGGGCTGCTGATCCTGTCATTGGCATCCTGTGCCAATCCGATGAATCCCGGTTTATCCCAAATTGAAACGCCTGAGCCTGAAACCGGCATCAGTGAAGATCCTGCAACAGGTTTGATAGCCGGACTTCCCTTTGAAGGTGATGCAATTCTCAACAACCCCGATGTCGTTGTTTCCGACGGTGTTGAATGGGTCAGCAGCCTCTCCGGCAATGCCATGCGTGGCGAAGAAGACGTGATTTCCTGAGAATCACAGTTGGTGCCCTTCCTGAACTCACCAGTTCCGGCAGTGTGGAAGTATGGGTG
>DAOVYP010000250.1 GCA_030635565.1 Spirochaeta sp.
GGAGAAGAACAGGCCCTTGGTGGCTGCGAAGAGTATCTCGCCGACAAAAAGATCGGTCACCTTGAGTGGGGCGGATATCATCCCGTCGTATACCTTGTCATACTCAAGCCGTATGTAGGTGCCGAAGGTACATTCGAAGCTGGCGGTGAACATGGCCGATGGGACGGCGATACCGGCAGCGATGAAGAGCAGGAAAGGCACGTCGTCAATGAAACCGACATACTTTCCCAGACCCAGGCCGATACCGGCCAGGAAGAAGAGTGGTTCAAGGAAGGGCGGGATTCCGTTGGAGAAAATATTCTGGCGGTATACCCGGTAATGCCGGTACCAGACGCTTCCAAGCCGGTGCATCAGCGATGGGATGTGCAGAGAGTTATTCATGGAGCTGCCTTCCGGTAATCTTGAGGAACAGATCTTCCAGGTTGGTCTGCCTCAGGGCGTAGTCACCGACCTCGCCGCTGCGACCGTAGCTCTCCAGCCATCCGAAATCATGGCCGTAGAGAAGTGTCCGATGCTCGGTTTGTTCGGTTCGCACATCTTCCCGTTCCGGTATGGTGTAATCCTCGGGTACGTTGGTGAGTTCCAGGACGTAATCTTCCATGTGCTCGTCCACCAGTTGGGAAGGCGAACCTTCCAGCAGGGATTTTCCCTTGTCCATGATTATGAGCTTGTCGCAGAGCTGATAGGCCTCGTCCATGTAGTGGGTTGTGAGGAGGATCGTAACCCCTTCTTTCTGCAGCCGGCGGAGACGATCCCAGATGTGATGGCGCACCTGGGGGTCCAGGCCGGTGGTCGGTTCATCCAGTATCAGGAGTTGGGGGTTGTTCAACAGGGCCCGGGCGATTATGAGGCGCCTCTTCATTCCGCCGGAGAGTTCCTTGATCTTCGATTTCGACTTGTTTTCCAGGTCCATGAAAGCCAGCAGTTTTCCGATTCGTTTTTTTGCTTGACTGCGGGGTATGCCGTAGAAACCGGAATAGATGAGGAGGTTTCGCATGACATCCACTTCCGAATCCAGGTTGTCCTCCTGGGGGACGATGCCGGTGAGTGATTTCACAGCCAGCTCGTTACGGGCCGGATCGTATCCCAGCACGGATATCTCAGTGTCATCCGTAAGGTCCCGGTCGGTGCGGGCGTAGAGCATCTTCATCATCGTGGTCTTGCCTGCGCCGTTGGGCCCCAACAACCCGAAACAAGAACCGGCCGGGATGGAGAATGAGAGTCGGTCGACGGCTTTCAGCTCTCCATAGGATTTACATGCATTGCGGACTTTGACGGCAATGTTGTTCATTTGTCCATCTTAGCGGATCGGAATCGCAGTTGCTAATCTCACGCGAAACACGCTGCAGCACGGCCGGCAGCTTCTGTTTTGAAAGCATTTCTTTCCATCAGCGAACTCTGTCCGGTTCCGGGCATGTAGAGAAACCCGGCTTCCACACCGCAGAAACCCCAGACCCGATGAACCCAGAAATCCTCCAGAGGACCGGGTGAGTCATTATCACCGGTAACGATAACCAGAGCCTGTCGCCCCTCCAGCAGTCCATGAGGATTTCGATGTCCGAAACCTTCAGGCAGCTCATATGCGGTCTCCGGCCGGAGAACCCGGTCAATCCAACCTTTGAGGATCGCAGGGGGGCCGCCCCACCAGTCCGGATGAATGACGACATATCCTTCGGCATCCTCCACAATTTTCATCTGTCGCAGAACTGCGGCATCCAGACTTGTTTTCCGTCGGAGCTCTTCAGCATCAAGTACAGGCGGGAACTGACCGGGAATGCGGTAAAGATCCACGACTGTGGCCTGTTTTCCGGCGGAATCCAACGCTTCGCCGACGGCAGCGGCCAGAGCCGCGGTAAAGGAGTCGGGTTCGGGATGGGCATGGATTATCAGGATCATCATTCAGTTATAGCGGAATCCGCCCTGTGATGCTCGCCGGAGTTGAATCGCCGGCCTGTTGCGCCGAGCTGAATTAAATACCACTTATTTGGTGGTAGATATTGACTCAGGCCTCTCTGACGTATAAATTAATACTACTAACTGAGTAGTATTAACGGAGGACCGATGTTCCGCTTCAACAAGGACATGGAATACGCACTGATTTCCCTGGTGGAAATGTCCCGGCAACCCGGGGACGAACTTCTATCCGCCCGGGTGCTGTCGGAGCGATATGCCATACCCTATAAACTACTGGCCCGAATTCTTCAGAAACTGAGTTCAGATGGGGTTGTTCATGCTGTGAAAGGGCCCAGGGGCGGGTACAGGTTGGCGGAAGAGCCTCAGAATGTCCGGCTTGGCCGGGTTATTAAAGCCGTCCGGGGCGATGAGCGGATTGCCGACTGTCTGACGGTCGATGGGAACTGCGCCCAGGAAGACTGCGGTTGCACCATCAAGCCCATCGTTCAGGTGTTTCAGGATAAATGGGTGAAGTTTGTGGAGAATACGACTCTCGAGGAGTTTGCCCGATCTGAACTCAGATGAATTGAACCTTGACAGGGAGGTAGTAGGATTGTGATGAGAATTAATGAAGCAGCTTCGGGGAATACGGTCTAATTCATGAGTTCGCGGATTGAATTGCTTGATGTGATTTACGCCGTCGGCTGTCATCAGCATCAGCAATTCATGCGAATTCAGATGAATTGAACCTGGACAGGGAGTAATAGGCAATATGGCTGTAGATCAAGATGTAAAAGACGCTCTTTATGATGTCATCGACCCGGAAATGAACATGAATATCGTCGATTTGGGACTGGTGTACCGAACACAGGTTGTTGAAGGAAACATCGCCGAGGTTGATTACACGTTGACGTATCCGGGCTGTCCTCTTGGTGACATTATCGCCTCGGATATTGTATCCAGAATTCGAACACAGACGGATGTTTCCGATGTAAGAGCCCAACTGGTGTGGAGCCCGCAATGGGATCATAACATGATGAGCGAGAACGCACGTCTTCTCATGGGATATCCGATATAGGAGATGATTAAATGAATCTGAAGATAGAGAATCTGAAAGCCGGGCTGACGGATAAATCCATATTGAGGGGTATTTCTCTGGAAGTGCCCGATGGTGAGATCCATGCACTGATGGGACCCAACGGTTCCGGGAAGAGCACATTGGCTAATGTACTGGCGGGGCACCCGCAATACGAAGTGACAGGGGGAACCCTCGCCATGGGAGATCTCGACCTCTCGGAACTTGAGGCTTTTGAACGGGCCCGGGCGGGTCTTTTCCTGGCCTTCCAGTATCCGGTTGAAGTACCGGGTATCACTGTGGGTAAATTCCTTAAAAGGGCGGTGGAACTCCGGCGGGGTGAGGAGGGTCGTTTCGACGTCACGGCCTATATCAAGGAACTTCGGGCTAATATGGACCACATGGGAATCGATCAGAAGTTCATCAACCGCTACCTGAACGAAGGGTTCTCCGGAGGTGAGAAGAAGCGGATGGAAATACTCCAGATGCTGATGCTCAAACCTGCTTTCGCAGTTCTTGATGAGACCGATTCAGGACTGGACATCGACGCGCTCCGGATTGTGGCCAAAGGAATAAATGAGCTTCGGGGTGAGGGCTTCGGTGCATTGGTGATTACCCATTACCAGCGTATCCTTGATCATGTGAAACCCGACAAAGTCCATGTCATGGTTGACGGCAGAATCGTCCTTTCAGGCGGCCCTGAAATTGTCGGGGAGCTGGAAGCCAGGGGATACGATTGGGTGAAAGAAACCCTGGTGGAGGCCATAGCATGAGTGAAGCACAGGTTCCCGTTTCCGGACTGGCGGACTACCAGTACGGATTCGCCTATCCGGACCAATCGGTTTTCAAGCCCCCGAAGGGGTTGAGTGAAGACATCGTCAGGGCCATCAGCGCTCAAAAGCACGAACCCGAGTGGATGCTTGAGTTCCGTCTCCGGGCCTTACGGGCTTTCTATCGAAAGTCCATGCCCAACTGGGGCGGCGATATCGGAGACATCGACTTTGACGACATCTACTATTATGCGAAGCCGACCGAGTCGGCGGTGAAATCCTGGGAAGATCTCCCGGAGGACATCCTTAAAACCTACGAGCGCCTGGGACTCCCCGAAGCCGAGAAAAAATTCCTGGCCGGGGTTGGAGCCCAGTACGATTCGGAGGTGGTATACCATTCCATACAGGAAGATCTTGAGAAGCAGGGCGTTTTATTCCTCTCACCTGAGCAGGCGTTGGAGGAGCATCCTGATATTGTCCGAAAGTACTTCGGTACCATCATCCCTTTCAATGACAACAAGTTCGCCGCCCTGAATACGGCGGTATGGTCCGGCGGCAGCTTCATCTACGTGCCGCCGAACGTAAAGGTGGAAGTTCCGCTTCAGGCATATTTCCGGATCAATTCTAAAAATTTCGGTCAGTTCGAGCGCACTCTCATCATCGCCGATGAGAACAGCTTCGTTCA
>DAOVYP010000030.1 GCA_030635565.1 Spirochaeta sp.
GGCCGCAGTACGGTCTCCATGATGCCCGAACCCATGATTACCACAGTGCTTTCCAGAAAACCCGATACCCGAATCCTAGTGGACATACAGGAAGAATGGCGAAACCTCTACGGTTCATCCTATCCCCAGGCTTCCCTGGTTGTATCAGGAGCCTTTGCGGATACGTATCCGGATTTCACAAGGGATTTCACTGAAGCCTTTGCCGCAGCAGTCGAAGCCGCGAAGGCCGATCCGGTTGCAGCCGGTGAAGCCGTCAATGCGTTGGCTCCCGAGCTGAACGCCGACATCATCGCCGAGGCCGTTCCCAGGATGAACCTGGATTTTATAACGGCTGATGAAGCCCGTCCGGCCCTCGAGGATTATTTCAGGGTGCTTGAAGCCTTTAATCCGGCCACCATCGGGGGTAAACTGCCTACTGATGATTTCTACCTCCCGTAAACGCCTCTGGGTAGCGGGTTCCTCCCTGCTTGCCGTACTGATATGGAAACTCGCTTCCCGAATCGTGGCCCGGGAAATTATTCTACCCTCACCGGAATCCACGGTTTTTTATCTGGCTGGGCTGCTCGGGGAAGGAGAGACATGGATCGCAGTGGGATCCACACTCCGCAGGGTTCTCTTCTCCTTTCTGATGAACATCATGTTCGCTCTGGTGTCAGGTGTGGCATCGGGTTTTTCTTCCCGGATCTATTACGCCCTCAAACCGGTGATAACCGTTATGAAAGCCGTCCCCACCATGGGGGTGATACTCCTGTCCCTCATCTGGTTCAATTCGGAAACGGCCGTCGTCTTCGTATGTACTCTCATCGTTTTCCCCGTGCTCTACAGTTCCGTTGTGACGGGTATCCGGCATCTGGACGAGGGTCTGCTTGAGATGCACCGGGTGTTCAGAATCCGCTGGCCCAGAACCCTGATCCGTTTCGTTTTTCCTTCCCTGCGGCCCTACCTGATTGCCGGTGTGATGTCGGGACTGGGGCTGTCGATGAAGGTGATAATCGCCGCTGAAGTGCTCAGTCAGCCGAAGACGGGTATCGGTACGATGTTCCAGATCGAGCGTGCAAGACTCAATACGACAGGCGTGTTCGCCTGGTCTCTTCTGGTGATCATCCTGACGGCAGGCCTGGACGTCCTGTTTGCAGTCCTGAGAAAACGTTACGGAGAGAAGCGATGATGCCTGTCATACGTCTTGAGGGTGTCGGCAAGCGTTTCGGTGAAACGGTTCTCTTCGAGAAACTGGATTTTTCCGTACCCGCCGGTTCGGTAACCTGCCTCCTCGGCCCATCGGGCTGCGGTAAAACCACGATGCTGAACCTGATGGCGGGTTTGACTCCCCCCGATACGGGAAAGGCGGATATCCGTGGCCGGTTTTCATTCGTGTTCCAGGACGCCCGTCTCCTTCCCTGGGAGACCGTCAGGGAGAATGCGTTGTACGCCATGGATTCCCATATTCATAAACAGGAACGTCTCGAGCGGGCCGATACCATGCTGAACCTTCTTGAACTGAAGAACGCTGTGCATCTTCTGCCGGGACAGATCAGCGGGGGCATGGCCCGGCGGACCGCGCTGGCCCGGGCGCTGCTCGCACCCCATGAGGCGTTATTACTCGACGAGCCGCTTTCTTCCCTCGATCCGGATATGAGAACCCGAATTATCGAACTTCTGCCGGAGATGCTGAAGGGTAAGGCTGTCGTTCTTGTAACTCATGATTACGTTACTGCTGCGGCCCTGTCGGACCGGGTGTTCCGCCTGACCCTGCCGCCTGTCGTTATCAGGAGTGTGGATAATAATGACCTTGAGGGGACTCTCGATCAGATTGAGCGGATTGACCGTGAGAGGTCTACCCCAGACTGAATTTTTCGAAATGGATGCGACGTCTGGTAACGCCGATGGATTTGAGTATCTTCATAATCGCTTCCCGCATCGGGTCTGGTCCGCAGAAATACACGACGGTTTTCGACTCGGCAAGATCGGGGCAGAGGCCGTGGATGAGTTCTTTGGTAACCCTTCCGCTTTCAAAGTCGGCCAGAGTTCCTTCACCTGCCACTTCACCAGGCGTTTTGATGACGGGCTTGTAACGGAAGGACGGCAGTCTTTTCACCAGCTGCAGGAATTCTCCGCCGTATACCAGATCCTCCCTGTTGCTCACAGCCCAGACCAGGGTTGTTCGGCGCATGGAATGGTTATCGGCCATGCTCTGAACCATGGAACGGAATGGGGTGATGCCGATGCCTCCGGCTATGAAGAGGACGGTTGTTGAATCATCCGGAGGAAGGATGAATTTTCCATAAGGTCCGTCAATAATCGCTTCTTCGCCGAGTCTGAGTCTTGGGAGAGCTGCAGTGTAGTCCCCAAGGGCTTTGGCACTGAAGCCGATTTCCTCTTCACCCGGGGCGCTGCTGATGGTAAAGGGATGTTCTTCGTTGCCGACTGACCGGGATAAAAATCGCCAATAGGCATACTGACCGGCTTTAAAGGTAAGCTTTTTCCCGGACAGTCGGACTTCTGTGACTTTTGTTCCCGGATTGCGGATTTCAGTCACCGTGTATATCCGCCGGCGCAGCAGCATCGGACGAACAAATTTAAACCGGACATACAAAGCTGCGACAGTGAAGGTGTACGCAGCCATGAACGCCGTGCGTCCGATGTAACCCGCAGTCGTGGATGCCGTCATCACGTGTACGACGGCTGTCAATGCGGCTAACGGCAGGAGGTTGTGCAGAATTTTGAGCTTGCTGTAATCCGCGGGTGCGCGAGAGGTCATCCAGGATCTGAACCGGCGGAAGAATTTCAGACGGTGAAAGATGTTCTTCACCATGAGGAGAAGTGTGATCGCGATAGTTACGGCGAATACGATCAGAGCGATGGTGCCGATGAGTATCTGAGCCGTGGGAATGAGTTGTCCATCCATGACTTTGAACTGACGGTGAATGAGGATGAGGATGAACGCCGAAGCGGCCATCCGGGCGTGTAATCTCATCACACGGTCGTGACCGTACAAGCGGTCGAAATACCGGATGCGGGTGGACAGAAGCAGAGCATTGAGGAAATAGCATATGCCGAAAATGCCGAAAATCATGGCGGCGTCGTAGGGAAAGAGGAAGGTATCCCGGAAATCCCGATAATAGGCAGCGGCCGGCAGCAGCGGGGATACCCATGGGATGACGGGCCAGACGCGATTACCTCTTATACTCATAACACCAGCTCCAGCGGTAAATCAAAGAAGTATTAATTTCCAGTATAGTTCATAGAGGCTTCATCCTCAGTATCCGATTCCCGCCGATTTGACATTGTCCGGATCGAAGGCGCTGCACGGTGTTACTCCGTGCACGGCATCGCAGTCGGGGCAGTTCGACTCGAAGTAGATCATCTCAAAAGGCGATCCGCAATTGCCGCACTCCACCTGCAGAGGCATGGGCAGGGGCTGAGGCGCGAACCCCATCATCCTGACTTTATCGACGACCTGTTTACCGTCACTGAAAGATCCTGAGCATCCGTCGTGCATATCTATTCTCCTTGTAACAAGCTTTCACCCGCTCTCAGGCGGGTCCTGTAACCGAGTATTGTCCGGTCCAGTTCCTCAAGGGTGGAAAGTATCGTTCGTTCTTCATCCGTCGTTTCGATAACTCTGGTGATACCGCCGTTTTTAATGATGATGCGGCGGTCGGCCATGAGGGCAAGAATGGGATCGTGAGTGGCCATCAGGACGAGTTTATCTTCGGAGAGCAGAAGTTCCAGGGCCCGTTTACGGTCGATGCCGGCGTTCTCAATCTCATCGATGAGTATGATGGGGGAGCGGCTGAGAATCGCGGTATCCGCTATCATCAGGGCCCGGGACTGTCCCCCGGAAAGGCTGGTGATCGGGGTCTCCGGGCTGAAACTTTCTCCAGCAAGTTTGTTGGCTTCGATGATGACGCGCTCCACGATTTCAGCAGGTTTTTCCACCAGCCGACTTTCGGCATGGAGTTCGATGAATTCCCTGACACTCAGATCCATGACGAAATTCATATTCTGAGAGAGCTGGGCCACCAGTTTCTTGGAAGTGGAAAAACGCCATGATGAATCAGGAATATCTCCGTTGATGAGGATGCGTCTTGAAGTGGGGGTGTCGGCCTGTGCGACCCATTCAATATCTCCCAGGAGGCGGCTTTTCCCCGATCCGGTGGGACCGACAATGGACACGACTTCGCTTTTCTTAATCACCAGGGAATCAAATCCTTCAGGTACACCGGACTTGTCGGTTCCCGGCAGGATGGTGATGGCATGTACATCATTGTCCTCATTGAGAAAGGCCAGCATCTGATTGATGAACTCGGCCGCCTGATTCATCAGGAGATCCTGGTCGATGGCCTTCTCTTCCCGCTCTTCTTCATCGAATTCAGAAAACAGTTCGTTCAGTGTGGCGTCATTGCGCCCATCGACGAGGAGACCGTTATCCCCGAAAAAACTCGCCAGGAAAGGATAGTCTTCCAGTAGAGATCCGATGTGTCGGTCTGCGATCTGGTTCCTGCCGATCATATTCCCCCCTCCAGGTTCATTTTCCTGACATTTCCCATCTGGAAGTTTTCGCCGATTCGGGTTTCTCCAAGGCAGTAGGAACAGAGAGCCGATGGCATGGTGAAGCGGAGCTCCCGTCCTACTAGAGTGTCGATGACGGTCTTTTCATCATGGAAAAGTGTGCTCAATTCGAAACTGCCCTGACCGGTGAGACCGTTGATGTGCATGATGATTGCCGATGGATTCACCAGGTTCACCTTGGACGCGAAAACTTCCCGTTCGGCCTGGCTGACGATATCCCCTTTGGTTATGACAACGATATCCGCCGATTTCAGCATGGGGCCGATTTTCTTGGGGGTATTCACACCACTCAGATTATCGATGACACACACGGCCTTGATTTCCTTGACGTACGGGGAACAGCGGTTGCAGAGTCCCGCCGATTCACTGATCAGTAGATCCAGCCCCTCGCCTATGCCCCATTGGGCCACTTCCTCAATGTTACTGACGAAATAGTGGTCGGGGCACATGGCGCCGGACAGGCCCTTCTTCACCGGAATGCCGGCTTTTCGGTACAGGGCGTCGTCATCGGTATACAGGCAATCGAACTTCACCACTCCGATTTTCAGACCGCGCTGTTTGAGGGCATCGATGGTTTTGAGAATCACCGAAGTTTTTCCTGATGACGGCGGTCCGGAAACGGTTACAAGGTTCATGAAACAGCTCCGTTGAACAGGGACTCACAATGGGCAATCAGTTCCGTCAGATCGTTGGCAGCGATGTAATCCCATCCCAGCCACATGAAGTGATTGTCTTTACCGAGATTATTATCAACATCCGGATGAGTACTGGGAAAAAGCCCCTGCACAGCCAGAACATCGCCGACTTCCTTTGAAGCAAAAAAATCCACCACCGGCTGGAGCCTCTCCTGTTCGGCTGTTTTGGCCAGCATGAATATGGGACTGATGATGGCGCCGTCCTTCGGCCAGACGGCTTTCAGGGAACTGCCTTCCTTCACCATCTTTGTGAAGAAATAGGGCATGATGGTTACCACCGGTTTATTGTGTTTCCGGCGTTCGCTCTTCACCATCTGAGAGGGGTGCATGGATTCCAGAAGACTTCGCCCCAGGGCCCGGACTCCCTCGTCTCCGTATTTCTTGTGTATGTTGAGGAGAATTCCATTAAACAGATCGAAATCTCCCACCGGGAGGGACACTTTCTTTTCATATTCCGGAGACAGGATATCCTCCCAGGTTTCGGGAATCGGAAGATCTCCCAGTTCGTCCGTATTGATCAGAAATACCGCGGGTACAACGGAAATTATGGAATACTGACCTTCGGGATCCTTGATGCCGAGGCCGTCGAAATCATGATTGAACTTTTCATAACCCGAAAAATCGGTAAAGACACCTTTTTTTCTGAATCGTCCAATCTTGTGTTCATCGAAGAACATGTCGAAACCGGCGGAAATAAAGAGATCCGGGAGTTCCTTATCGTTTTCAACACCCTCCAGGTTCTCCTGCACCCATTCGAGGCCCATGGATGCCGCTTTCAGTTCATGATTCACAGGATCTTCGCCGGATTCCGTTCGATGGTTCAGAAAATCGTTCCACTTCTCCATAAGAGGAAGCCTTACAGGGCAGGGCAGCAGGCCTACAACCTTCAGATTCTCTCCATCGGATTGAGATTCAGTCTGCCCCAGAGTGATGTCTGCACTATCGTTATGACTGTTTACGGCTTCTTCCAGAAGTCTGAGATAGGCTTCCAGGTCCATCTGTTTGAGCAGCAATGCGGAGCTCAGGCTGATGGTTTTAGCGAAGGTTTCCCGTTTGGCCTCATCAGCCATTTGAGGAAAGCCGTTTGATGTGAAAACCGGAATGGTTTCCGGATGGCTTTCAGCGATATCAAAAAGGGTAGCATCCCTGTCTATCATTTTTTATCTCCACTCAGATCGGAAATCATGGTGTCTTTCATGATTCCGTGTATATCCATAATGACCTTGTGTATGCGCCCCTCGAAGAAGCAGCTGTCTGAGGGACAGTGTTTTCTTCCCATCGGGCAGGCCTCAGAGTCGACCGGGGCCTCGAATATCTCGTAGACATCCATGAAACTGATTTCTTCCGGTGCTTTTTCCAATGCGAATCCGCCTGCCGGCCCGCGAGTGGAGGAAACCAGACCGCTTTTCTGCAGTTTCCCGAACACTTTGGCCAGATGAGCCTCTGAAGCCTTCAGGTTCTCCGCTGCGGATTTCACGTTGATACGGTTCGGCGCGATGTTTGCCAGCAGGCCCAGGCCGTGAATCGCCAGAGAGGTACCTTCGGATATGTTCACCAGACTGTTCATCAATTCCCCGGTAAAAAGTATTTCGGTACCAGAATACCGAAATAGACGAATTATGTCAACCATACTTGCAGGGCAGGTGGATTGCAGTCTGTGCCTCCACTGAATGGGAATCCCGGAGGGTTACAGCTTCAGTCAGAATATATGTCTCAGGGGGCCGGAACGAAACGGCGCTTGTGCGTTATTGTGGGGCAGGTCCGTCATCGGAAAAAATGACGGCGGCCAGATAAGTGAATCGGCCGCTCCCGCCGGTCTCGGCATCGAGAATTATCGCCGCATCTGTCGAACCGGGAGCTGCAGTTAATTAGCTCAATGGAAGAACTGTTATCGGAAATACCCTGTGAATACTGTTAAATCTCATAATTTTATGACTATTTCTTCAGATAGATCCGGTATTTATGGGCTATCAGATCCGGTCTGTATGATATCTTGGTTTTTCTCAGACCTTCGTTTCCCAGATCCTGTTCCAGATTCAAGTACTCGTAATCCGGGCAGAAATCGCAGGCGAATCGGCTGAAGAGAAACTGATAGATTCCCTTGAAGCTGATATCCGCCTTGGCAAAATGAATTGTGAATGTATCGTTGTTCAGAGGTTCTCCAAGAAGGAATCCCGCCGGTTTACCGTCGGCAAAGGCCATGGCTCCTGTAAGACCGAGTACCTGCCGCATCTCGAGGCCTTCTTTGCACTGGTTGTAATCACTGGTTGACATTTCCTGAGACGAGGTTTCCTGCCACAGGTCCAGAATCCCTAAGGCATCTTCAAGGACTTCTTCAGTGAGAGGAATAAGCAGGGTCTCGTAATTCCGGAGGAACTGGTTCAGCTGATTCTTCTTTTTATGCATCTTCTTTCCGGGATACGTTTTGAATTTCTCGGTGAAGAAAAGATAGTCGGAATCATCTGAGCTGTATGTTCGGTCAAACTCATCATCCCTGAAACATTCCAGCCATTCTTCAGGTATCGGGAATACGAAATCCCAATCACCTGAAACCAGTAGTTCCTTCATTTCAATGAAGCAGTCTTCACCGGATTTCTCCGGATTGGTCATAGGCATGAGATATCGCTTTTTATCGTATGTTACGCCGGAAACAAAATATCCGTGGGGAGTCGAGATGGTTTCATATTCATGGGTTTTCCGGAACAGATACAAATTGGGATAAGAGAATTCAGACAGGTGCATACCGATGGCATCCAGTTTCTCTCCGATTATGTTCCGGTCTTCCAGGGTGAGTTTAGATTTTGTCATTGTTAGTAAAATACTGATAGATATGAATTGTGACAAGAATACCCCGTCGGCCTCTCGCCGTTCGACGGGGAATTCACTATCTTATTCCCAAACGAAATGAGCGGAATGAACTTGTTCATTCCCGAAGACCGAGGAAAGTGAGAACAATGACCATGCTTGCATGGGCATTGTCGAACCGACGAAGGGTGCCGCGCCGGCGAGAGAGGCAGGGAAAGCATGGTATTATATCCTGCGGCTCTGCCGCGGAAAGGAGTCGCCTGGGGCGACTCAGAGTCCAGGGCTCTGCCCTGGGGTATTATACCATTCATTAGTGGTATTTAATTATGAGTAGAATCTATCTTGACAATAACGCCACCACGGTTCTGGATCCCAGGGTGAAACAGGCGATGGAACCTTATTGGCTGCAGCAGTATGGTAACCCCAATTCTCTGCATCAATTCGGTACCGAGACCTATCCCGGGATGAATATCGCCATTGACCGTATTTATACGGGGATCGGTGCCGCAGACGAAGATGACGTCATTATAAACAGCTGCGCTACCGAAGGAAACAACACGGTTCTCAAGGGTGTCTGGGCGGATATGATTCTGAACGGCGACAAGACCCGTATCGTATCTTCCATGGTGGAGCATCCCAGTATTTCTCAAACCCTGGACTGGCTGGAAAGTCAGGGGGTTGATATTGTCCGTCTGGCACCGGATGCCGACGGTTTGATAACCCGGGATATCCTGGCCGAAGGATTTGATGCTGAAAAAACGGCTCTTGTCACCATCATGTGGGCCAATAACGAGACCGGTCTCATCAATCCCGTCAAGAATCTGGCGGAATTCTGCAGGGAAAACGGTGTTCTGTTTCATACCGATGCCGTTCAGGCCGTGGGGAAGGTTCCCGTCAATCTCCGGGATGTCCCGGTGGATTTTCTCACTTTCAGCGCTCACAAATTTCATGGTCCCAAGGGAGCAGGCGGTTTATTTGTCCGTAATGGCCGCTTGCTCACCCCGCTGCTCCATGGTGGAGAACAGATGGGGGGTAATCGTGCCGGAACAGTGAATGTGGCATTTATGGTGGGTATGGGCCTGGCTATGGAACTGGCCGTGGAAGCCCTGGATTTCGAGGAATCCAGGGTAAGGTGCATGAGGGACAGGCTCGAGGATGCCATCGCATCACTACCCGATACCCTTGTCCTGGGCAAGAGGGAACATCGCACTCCCAATACCATCCTGGCGAGTTTCAAAGGCATCGAAGGGGAGGCTTTCATCTGGGATCTTGACCGGAGAGGTGTTGCCGCCAGCACCGGCAGTGCTTGTTCTTCAGAATCCCTCGAAGCCGATGCCACATTGCAGGCCATGGTGTCGGATGCCGATCTGGCCCATACGGCTGTTCGTTTCAGTCTCTCCAGATTCACGGCTGAAGAAGAAATCGATACCGCAATTGCAGCGGTGAAAGAGACCGTGGAGCGGCTGCGGTCCATCTCCAGCACTTATTGAGAATAGGATAACATTATGGCAAAAGGTGATCTTGTCGGCGGATCTTTGTGGCAGAACTACTCGAAGAAAGTGGCCGAGCGTATGGACCATCCCCGATATCTCGGGGTTATCAGTGAAGAAGAGGCGGAATCCCTGAATGCCGAACTCATCGTTGCCGAACATGGTGCCGAATCCTGCGGTGATGCGGTCCGCCTGTATTGGGCCGTAGATAAAAACTCAAGTCGAATCGTCAAGGCGACATTCAAGAGTTTCGGATGCGGCACCGCAATCGCTTCCAGCGACATGATGGCGGAACTATGTATAGGTAAAACAGTCGATGAAGTTGTGACCATCACAAATCTTGATGTGGAGAAAGCCCTCCGGGACGATCCCGATACTCCAGCTGTACCACCCCAGAAAATGCATTGTTCAGTTATGGCCTACGATGTTATTAAAGCCGCTGTGGCCACCTACAAAGGTGTGGATGTTGGAACTCTCGAAGCTGCCGAGATGGTTTGTGAATGTGCCAGGGTAACCTTGTCCACGATCAAGGATGTCATCAGGGTGAACAATCTGAAGTCAGTCGAAGAAATAACAGACTACACGAAAGCCGGGGCCTTCTGTAAATCCTGCATTCATCCCGGCGGTCATGAGAAGAGAAAGTGGTATCTGGTGGACATCCTCGCGGAGACACGGGCCGGGATGGATAAGGAAGCCGCCGGTTCCGATGAGGAGCCGTTCATTGAACTCAGCCCCTTCAAGAAGTTCAAAGCCATCGAACGAGTCCTCGATGCCGAGATCCGTCCGGCTCTTCATCAGGACGGCGGTGATGTCGACGTTGAAGATTTCATTATGGACGGCGACACACCTGTGGTGACAATTGCATACAGAGGAGCATGTCTCGGGTGTATGAGCGCCACGGTAGGCACACTTGGTTTTATCGAGAACGTCCTCAAAGAGAAACTCGATCCCGCATTCAAGGTGGAAGTGGGCTGAACGGGAGTTTTTCAGTCCTCTTCTTTCGGTGCCGGTTGAAAGCGGACGGAAACGATACGCTGACGTTGTATCTCCAGGATCGTATAAGCTCCCTCATATAAGGCAATAGTGGTTCCGGCCGCAGGTATATGCTCCAGCTTTTCAAGTAGATATCCGCCGATGGTATGAGTTCGGTTGTTGTGTTCCAGCTCCAACCCCAGGATGTCGCTCATGTCATAGAAGTCGGCGTCTCCCTGGATAATCCACGAACCGTCCGTATCCTGACTTATGGGATCACTTGCATGGGTTTCCCGTTCGTCGTAAAACTCGCCTAAAATTTCTTCCATCACATCTTCCCGGGTAACGACACCGTCAAGGCCGCCGTACTCATCCAGAACAACGGCCATGTGGATTGGTTCCCGTTTGAGACGGAAGAAGAGCTCATGGGCCCTCATGGTACCCGGTACAAGATACGGTGGTGTGGAGAATTCATGTACATGAGTTTCCGGGGATTTCTTAATGGCCCTTGCGAGATCGAAAAGGGTTATGACACCGCAGACATGCCCCAGATCGCCCTTGAGCACCGGTGCCCGGGTGTGGCCGGATTCAATAAATTGATCCATGGCATCACGAACCTTCGTGTCCTCATCGACAGAGAAGAGCTCCGTTCTATGGGTCATGATGGCTTCAACCGGCGTATCGTTAATCCGAAAGACATTTCTCACCATCTCTTCCTCGTAAGATTCAACAACACCCTGTCCCTCTGCCGCCTTTACATGATGGAGCAGGTTCTCAAGAGTTAATTCCTGCTTCTCCTTTCCGACGAACAACAGGGTGATGGTACGGCTGACGGCCGTGACGATCCATATAAAGGGTCTGAAAAACCACGAAAGCACCCAGACAATTCGAGCACTGAGGAGACAGAGGGATTCATTGGCAACCATGGCAATCTGCTTCGGTGAGACTTCACAGAATACCAGTATAGTCAGAGTCAGGATTCCGGTTGCAGCCGCCACATATGCATTCCCGAAAATACGAATGGTCATGGTTGTCATCAGTGCCGAGGCACCGAGGTTCGCCAGGTTGTTTCCAATGAGTAATGTGGTAAGAAGGATGTCCGGCCGTTCGGAGAGCTTTTGAACCAGACGGCCGCGTTTCCCGCCGTTTTCCGCAAGTGCACTAACCTGACCCGGCGAAAGGGACGTGAACGCAGTTTCCACCGAGGAGAAAAAACCGGAGACGATTAAGAGTGCCGCGAGATAGTAGAGAGACAAGCCGATCATCGGATGTATACAGGGGTGCGGGAAGCGGCATTACGCCGCCCGGGAGGTAAAGGATCTTCCATATACTTAATCATTCACTATCCGGGGACGACCGGCAAGGGGTTGGCACCAAGGCTTCCGGCGCACTTTCGGGGCTCACGAAGTCGGATTCCACCCTGGACCCCATTTGGAAACAGCACCGAAACCATTGAAATTAATCCCCTCCCGGATCGATCATAGAAAATCTGCGTACGAAAGCATGCAGTATCACTTGCCGACAATCCTCTGCTCTTAGTATTTTAATTCCGAACGAATGCCGGGATCGTTCCTCGCTGCACTGCGGTACGACCCTAAACGCGAGAGGAGTGAGCTTACTCATTCTGTCGGGATCGTTCCTCGGCTCTCGCCTCCGGTACGACCCGTGATCCGAGTGAGAGCCGGGAAAGCATGGTTTCATAGCCACGGTTTACTGCGGAATTATAGCCGCTTAAGCGGCTACAATCCAGGGCAAAATCCTGGTATATGGTACCTTTTATTAGTCGAAAA
>DAOVYP010000020.1 GCA_030635565.1 Spirochaeta sp.
AGATGGCTGTCGGGGGATCACGCCTCGGCAGGGAAATTGGTGTTCCGGCAATGCCGATAATACCCGGTGGATTCTCCGTCAATACCCAACCATGGTATCGCCCCGGAGCCGGAGCGTCAAAATGCCTGGGAGCCGGTGACGAAACCATTCTGCTGATGACTCTTCCCGACGGATTATCCCGAAAAGAGGAAGCGGTACTTCGCAAGCTCAAGCTTGCCGGTATCGCCGTTCCCCTCCGGGCTGAAAAAGCCGGACTGATGCGTGAGGGTCCATCATGACCCGAAGCGGCATCGGCAGGGGAAAACTCATACTGTTCGGCGAGCACGCCGCTGTGTATGGCCACACCGCCGTCGGTACATCACTCCCTTGTCGGACGGAACTCAGTTGGGAGCCGGGTGACCGTGCTTCAGGTCAGAAAAATCCCACCATAGAGACGCCCGACGAAAAAGGCCCGGACCGGGAAGTTTTTCTCGCACTCCTTGAAAGAGCCCGGGATATCGGCCCGGAATACAGATTACCCGAGGCCGGAGTGTGGCACCGTAATGGTAATGTTCCCAGGGTCGGCGGCTTCGGGTCTTCGGCGGCAATCTGCGTTGCCGTTTCCAGGATTATCCTGAACAGTCAGACCGAGATATACGACCGTGATGTTCATCGGCTGGCCAACCGGCTGGAGATGCATTTTCACGGAACTCCTTCGGGAATTGACACGGGTATGGCTGCCGGCAGGGGGCTTGCCGCCTGGATGAAATCCGGAAACGAACTGCCTGAACGATATCCGATTGAAATGCCTGAGTGGAATATCATTTATGGCGCTCTCCCTCGAACCGGCTCGACGGCTGATTCGGTGGGGCGCCTGCGTCGACTGATAATATCCGGTGATTCCACCGCCATCACCGCAATGGACGAACTGGGAGAGATCGCCACCGGATTCATCAATACCGCCGGCGGCGGAAAACCTGATGGCCATCTGAGAATTTTCCCGGGTCTGACGGCGGATCTTGTCAATCGGGCTCAGGAAATTATGGCTTCACTTGGTCTCTCGGTTCCTGAACTTGAAGTATTGCTGAATCTTGCCGGTGGTGCCGGGGCTGCCGGTGGAAAGCTCAGCGGCGGCGGATCTGGAGGAGCATTTTATCTCTGCGCTTCGGATCGACTATCCAGGGACCGGATTATCGAGCTGCTGCCGGAACAACTTGAAAGGAAAGGAATTGAGCTGACAGTTCCGCTGACAGCACTGGATCTCGGGGCTTATTCATGAGCCTGAAAGCCTTCCCCGAAAACCTCACGGGCGTCGGTGAGATACACGAAGGCATCCGGATCAATGTCTCTGACGATTCGCTTGAGCTTTGGAACCTGACGTGACTTCAATACACAGATGAGAACTTCTTTACGTTTTCCGGTATAAAGACCGCGGCCTTCGAGACCTGTGACGCCCCTGTCTAATTCTGTAAGAAGACTCATGGCCACTTCATCCGATTTCAGAGAAATTATATGAGCGGCTTTGGTAAAATTAATTCCGACGACAACACTGTCGATGACTTTTGTTGTAACCGCCAGGGTGACAACGGCATACAGGCCCAGCTCATAACTGTGAAATGCAACAGCCGCTGTAAGAACAACCAGAATATCAATAACAAGCAATACCTGAGCTATGCTGATGAATGGGACACTGTTATGAATAATCCTGGCGGCCAGGTCGGTTCCCCCGGTTGTGGAATCCTGGCGGAATACAAGTCCGAGTCCCACGCCCATCATGGCTCCTCCAGCCAGTGCGGCCAGGAGAAGATCGTCGGTAATGGGACTGATTGAAGCGAACAGATCTATGAAAAGTGAAAGAAATAAAGTTGCCATCAGAGACCTTAAACCGAAACCGCTCCCGACCAGACGAAATCCGATTAGAAACAGAGGCACGTTGAGTACCAGTGCCACAAGTCCCACAGGCCAACCGGTCCAGTGATGAATAACGGTTGCCAGACCGGTGATACCACCGGCGGCAATCCGGTTGGGTACCAGGAATATGGAGATGGCCAGGGCCGACAGGGCACATCCTGTAATGATAATGACGGTACCCAGCACATCCCTGCGGGTCGGTTTTTTTATTTTCATTGCCTAGAAACCACGAGCAGACCGGATGCCGTCCCAGGCTTCCTGAATTTCCTGAAACTTCTTGTTGGCCAATTCCGTGAAATCCCTGGGCAGTCCTTTCGCGGCGATCTTGTCCGGATGATACTCGGAGGCTTTCTTCCTGTAGGCTTTACGGATATCGGATTCGGAGGCTCCCCCGGGTATTCCGAGGGTTTCATAAGCGGCTTTCAGTGATGATGTCCTTGTGCTGTAACTTGTACGGCCTCCGGTAGAACCCGAGGATCCGGAACCGACACCGTACCGCATCTTCAGAGACTCGTATGACCCGGGTCGGAATCCGAAAGTTGCGGCCGTTTCCCGCATGAGCCGGTCTTCTTCCGGATGAAGACCACCACCCGCTGCGGATACCCTGACCATGATAATGAGCATCATTTCCAGGAGTTGAGGCCGGTTTCTGAAGGTTTCGGCGGCTCGTCGGGCGAACATTCCCATCGGAACGTTTCCCGCCGCAGCCTTCCTGAATATATCAAGAGCCGAAGCCACACTTGATGGATCGGAAATTCGCAGTTCATTCACGACAACACTTCGGAATGTCTTTTCTTCCTCCGGGCTCACATGCCCGTCGGCGGTGGCCAATCTTCCAAGCATGGAAAAAAGAGTTTCCATGAATACCGGGCCGTCTGAACCGGTGTTGTATCCCCATCCTGAAAACCATCCGGATTTTCCTTCACTTCTGGCGGATCCACGGAACACACGTACGCCGATTCTCGATCCGATTGAGCTTCCAATTAATGCAAACAGAATCCCGATCAGGGGCCCTCCGAGGTAGCTTCCGAGCAGGAATCCAATTATAGCTCCGATGAGAGATGCGGGATTGATCAAAAGGGTATCTCCTGTCCTGGCGCCTCAGGCGGCACAATCCTGATACGTTTTGATGAAAAATTAATCAATTCCGGCGAAAGGGACAAGTTACAAAGAAGTAAGATGTGACTTTAATCCCGTGATTGAGCCGTCAGAACCAACGAAGCGCCGTCGGTAAGGATTACGGCAGATTTCTCATATGGAATTTCCAGGCTGCCGGAAATGAGCGTGAACCGGATATCGAAGCTCAGAGTCCCCGGGACGGCTTCAAATGAGATATCCGTGGATTCACCGTGTCTGAGGAATCGCCCCGAGAGAACATCCGAACCCCAGTCACCATCGGTGATGGAACTGATCCGAATTGAGGAGATGGTGGAACCGGTTCGGTTCATGAGAGTTATTTCACGTTCAGCGCCGGCGAAAAGCAGCAGCCGGGCCTGATGCTCCGGTCTAACGGCAAGCTTACCCGTCATCGCCGGCATCACATCGTACATAATATAAACCACGCCTTCGGAGTCCAGAAACCGGAAAGCCCAGGGAGATGGTCCGATCAGCTCCAGGGATACCGTTTCACCGTCCAGCATCACCTGGTCGGGGATAAGATCGTCACCCCATTGATCGCTCTCCGCCGGGGCGGCCTGAATCAGTTCTATCATAGCGCCGGTCCGATTGATAACGGTGAGCGACTCGGAGAAAAGACAGCTTCCCGTTATGAAAAGGATCATCCCGAAGGTCAGCTTCATGCTTCCTCCACATCGCTTACCTGTTCGATCAGATACTGGTATTCGAGGATCGCGGCTTTGATATTGGCAAAAAACAGAGGAAAAATGACATTGTAGAAATAGTAGGACTGGTGAGTGATGCCTTTGTTCAGATCGTAAGTTCTCTGAACGACAGCTCTCCTCTCAGCCATCCAGTGGTCGTATCCGGTGAATTCTTCATTGTTGTGTTCCGGTGATTTTCTTCCCTTCACCGAGTCCTGGAGCTTACCCAGGAGCTCCAGCAGATCGAAAAGCTTATAGTCCCCGGTAATCCGTACCCTCAGCTTAGTCGTGTTCCCATCATCTTTCATCAACATTGTCTTGTATTTACCCGGGAACATTATCCTGTAAAGCGAATCCTTTCGTATTCGGACATTCATCGTTTCAAAAAGGTCTTCGAGCTGATTGATGACAAAGTGATTTCCACGATAGTACTTGATGAAATCTACGATGTCATCGGCACCGGTTGCGCCCCTTGTGAAAAGAAGTTTCGACTGATCCCTGATGCTCTCAGGCAGGGAAGGATTGACCTGAATGCTGTAGGTTTCGAATTCGGCATTCTTCTTGTCCTTCAGGTATACGACTGTCTTCTTGAACAGCTCATCGAATGCAATATTCCTGTATACGCTGGCAAGGGCTTCGGCTTCCCGCTTGATTCGCCTGTGATACTCACTCGTAATTCCGTTTTTCTCAAGAATGTCAAAAAAATCGGCGGTTATTCGCAAACCACCGATCGGGGCGGAGGCTTCCATCCTTTTCGCTTCAATTACCGGCATACCTATGACGTCCCACTGCTTTGCACCGTCAGGACCGAAGTTTCCAATCAGTACCCGGCCGAGTGAGGCCCCGACGCGAATACGGATCTGAAAAAGGGCGTTGAAGGATGCCGATGCGTATCCTTTTCTGAGTTCTCCGAGGATGTGATAGGCTTCGAGTATGGCATCAACCGTTGGTCGGTCTGAAATCTTCTTCAGGTAATTATGATTCGTCTGATTGAAAAGACTGCTGACCCTCTGCAGCTCAACACAGGTGTAGAAAAGTTCCTTGGCTATGAATTTGACCGCATCTTCTTCTTCCATTTCTTTCACCAATGGATCTATGGGACCGCCGTAATGGAACATAAGACTGTCGCCTTCAATCTTGTTCAGATATCCGCCATGCTTGCAGAGAACCCAGTTGAAAGCCGAATACAACCCGTTGAGAACAATCTGATTTTCAGGCGGACTGAGGAACTGGGACAGGAAGGTATATCGGGAAATGTCCAGAAATCCGATGGCAATAAGCGTTTCATTGGATTTGGTGTGTATTCCCCCGGCCTCAACGATAGCTTCCACCAGCTGTATAGGAAGGTAGAAATCCTCGATTTTCCGTCTGAGGACAAGTTCATCTGAAATGTTGTTTTGCTCTGTACTGCCTTTCATTGATGATACCATCATAATGATATCTCAGGATGACGTCATGCTGTTTCTATTTCATCTGTTTACATGATATCCCCTCAGAGGAGATAATCCATTAAGTGTAAAATGAGAGGTCTTATGATCCTGAACGAAAATGTTGATCGGAAAATTATACCGGTAGCCGGCGGCAAGGGCGGTGTCGGAAAAAGTGTTATAGCCGTGAATCTTGCCCTCAGTATGTCCATGTACGGAAAGAAGACCGTTCTCGTCGACCTCGATCTCGGCGGATCCAATCTGCACACACTACTCGGGCTGCGCAATATCAATCCGGGTATCGGGAACTTTGTTTCAGGCCGGAATTATTCGGTTAACGAGCTCGTTTGCCCCACGGATTGGGAGAATCTTTATTTCATTCCCGGGGATGTACTGGTCTACGGCATAGGAGAACTCACGAAATCGGTAAAGGCAAGAATCGTCAAGGGCTTGATGGATATTGATGCCGATTACATTATCGTCGATCTGGGAGGCGGGACCAACTTCACGGTTGTTGATTTTTTTCTTATATCCAATTCGGGGCTTATTGTAACAACACCACAGACAATTGCGGTGATGAACGCCTACTCGTTCCTGAAAAATTACGTATTCCGTTTCCTGCAGCGGGCTTTTACTTCCGATAAGGAAATCACTACCTATCTGAAAAAAGTTCTCAAGGAACGGCGCCCCGGAGAGCGAAAAACCGTAACAGACATGATTGTCGATATTACCGAAATCAATCCTGCCGCAGGCGAAAAAGCCGAAGCCTTTCTGGAAGTACTGCAGCCCAAGCTCATCCTGAACAAAATCAATGGCATTGAAGATGTGAGTCTTGCCGAGGGGCTACGGGATCTCTGTTCCCAGAACCTGTCAATCAACCTGGAATGCCTCGGAACCGTCATACATGATGAAATGGTGAACCGCTCCATCAACAGCCAGCGCCCCTTTATCCTGGATAATGAGGAAGACATTGCCACAGAAGAGATTCACCGAATCTCCCAGAAAATCATCCAGAGCAGTAATTTTCCGGAAATGCCCCTGGAACTTGATTATTATGCGGATTCATTCGAACTGGCACACATCGAAATGGAAAATGACCTGGCCTCGCTTCAAGGCATTGATGAAACACCCGAATCCGAAGGCTATGACATAGATAAGCTCCTGGAACTCATCCGCATACAGCAGAGTAGGATTCAGGAGCTGCAGAGTACCCTGAAAGTGCTCTCAATGAACGGCTGAAGTATGTAACCTATTACTCGATACCGAAGGGTACCATTACCTTTTCCAGCGGAACAGCTATAATTTCGCAGGCTTTCCTGGCATCTGAACGGGTGATGCTGAGGGTTTTCCACAGGGACTGTTCAAAGAAACCAAGAATGGTACGTGAAGAGGTTTCATCTTTATATACCACATATGAGGTATTCAGACCTGTTTCATTGGCAATTGTAAAAGAGGTATAGGTTTCCACCGGTTCTTTTGCAATCATCAACTTTTCCTGACGCTTGGTACTGAATATCTCCAGTTCCTTGTACCTGTATGGTATACGGTGGCTATCATCGCGATACGCGGGTTCCACGTGCTTTGCGCTATAATTGAGGGGCTCGAACAGAACATACAGCTTCCTTCCGTCAGCCTGGAACATAATTCCCTCATCAATATTATATATACTCTTTACATTTCCATAAGAAATGACTTCATATATCGCATAACGGGAGGAATCATCAAGAAGTTCTGTAATAACGAACCCCCCTTCCCGGGGTAACTCGCCACTGGAATAAGCTTCAAAAAGATCCAAAATTTTGGCCATACATTCACCTTCCTGGGCCTGAGTATAGATAGGCAGTTAACGCTTGTCAATTTATCTGAATAACACATAAGATTTCACATGGAACTTCGCCGTGCACTCACAATGTTCAGACTCAGGGGCCAGGTGCCCATGGAAGATCTGAACTCATCGTTCCGTGAGCTTGTAAAAAAATATCATCCCGACAAAGTTCGTGAGTATCCCGAATGGGCTCATGAAAGGATGGCTGAGATCAATGACGCGTATGAGACATTGGCGGCCTGGTTGGCGAAACCACAGTTTCAAGCAAAGAAAGAGGACGGGATCGAGGAAACTTACAGGTCTGAAAATGATATGGATCACAGAGAGGATCCGGTCGAGGGAATATTTCGTAAAATACCCCCACCCCTTTCAGCGGGAGAAGAGAAAAGCTTCTATCCGATATTCAACCGATTTCTCGACGGCCTTGGAATCTACTTTCAGTACGGATTGGATAATCCGGTCTACCGCGGTGAAGGAGTCCGGCGATTCCGTTTCAGGGAAGCGTCCAGAAACGTAAAGAAAGCCAGAGATGATCTGGAAAAAATATCAAAGAAAAACCTACATCCCCTCATCAAAGCCGCAGCACGATTCGCCAGGCTCACAGTTGCCGAAATGGATCTTGGTGAACCGGTTTTTCAGGACAGGATGACCTTCCGTCGATTTGATGACCGGCTCAGGTCGGCCAGAAGAAGCTTTGATGATGCGATAAAAGAGATTCTATTCCCCGAACTGATTCCAAAACATCTACGGGGGCGGGCAACAGCGGGTATGTATGTCTGCTACACAGCTTTTGTCCTCTACCTCACAGTGTTCACTGAGGGTGACAGGCGAAATGTGGGGATACTGATGACCGCCAGGTATGATGCATTCATGGACCTTGTGGAAATGAGAAACGACGGGATTCTCCGCTTCTGAAAACACAGAAAAAGATATTCAGTTTCCCCAAGTTGCCACAAAATCCGTTAACATCATTCAAGGGCCACAAGGTTGGAAACACTTGAAAAATAAGGCCGCCTCAATCGAGACGGCCTTATCGAAATGATGAAGTATATCTACTCGGCAGCCTGATCCTTAAGGTTCTTATGCGCTATGGCCAACTTGGCCAGCGGTATACCGTACGGGGAACAGCTGACGTAATTGAGACCCGCATCCATACAAAATGGAATATTCTCCGGTTCCGCACCGTGCTCACCGCAAAGACCACAGCTGAGATCCGGTTTAATGTAACGCCCGCGCTCTGTCGCCATACCCACCAGTTCTTTCACCGGCTCCTGAAGATACTGAAACGGATTCTTGTCCAACAGGTCATACTCGTTGTAATCGGTGAAGAACGAGTTGAAATCATCGCGACTGAGTCCCAGACAGGTTTGGGTGAGATCGTTGGTGCCGAAACTGAAGAAATCCACATAATTGGCAATCTTGTCGGCCAGCAGAGCCGCAGCAGGAAGTTCAATCATGGTACCGACGCGGTACTCGATTTTCTCTTCGCCGAGCTTCTCCCTGAGTTCTTCCTCAATCTGCCTGATACCGACGATTTCAAAGCCCTCAATGCGCTTTCCGAAACGAACGGTTTTCACTTCACGGGGACTCATAATGATCGGAATCATGATTTCCGGATGACAGAGGATACCCTTTTCCCTGCGAAGCTTGTAAGCCGCTTCGAAAATGGCCTCCACCTGCATGCGATAAATCTCCGGGTATGAGATGGCGACACGCACACCGCGATGACCGAGCATTGGATTCACTTCACTGGTCATGTCACAGCGCAGGCGGATTTCCGACTCGCTTACTTTTGGATGGTCATTTCGGTAAAACTTGATGAAATCATCCATGGATTCCTTGCTGTGCGGCAGGAATTCATGAAGTGGAGCGTCCAGGAGACGAATCGTAACAGGTTTTTCTCCCATGACATCGAAGAGGCCGAAGAAGTCCGTAATCTGCATTTTCTTGATTTTTAAAAGTATTTTCTCCCGCTCGGCTCTGTCGGGTGCAATGATGAGCGAACGAAAAATACGAATGCGATTCTCATTGAAGAACATATGCTCAGTACGACAGAGCCCGATACCGTCGGCCAGAAATTTCTTCGCAAGTTTGGCATCTTTTGGCTGATCGGCGTTGGCATGAACGTCGAAGTCCCCGATGTGATTCTGAACAACTTCAAGGAAATCCAGCAGTCCGCTCTTGTCGATATTCGGTTCAATTAAATCGAGTTTCCCGAAATAGATGACAGGATCATCGTAAGATGGTACATCAAGACTGATATAATCACCTTCCTTGATGACTTTCGTACCGATTTTCAGGCCCTCTTTCGTGAACATAATTTCGGGATTCACCATGGCTACTTTACCCAGGGACCGGGCAACAACCGGCGCATGGGATGCATATCCACCTTCCCTTGTGAGTACGCCGTTGGCGGATTCAATTGCCTTTACATCACCGGCATAGGTGGCGGGCATAGCCAGAATCAGATTGGTATCGAGTCCCCGCTGACTGGCGATTCGAAATTCTTTCATCATGGCTTCGGTGGTGAAGAACACTCTGCCTATTGCGGCACCCATGGCTCCGGAGATTCCGCCGGTAATAGAGGGGACTTTGGTTGCAGTCCGCTTATCGATGATGGGATGAAGAATCTCGGAAAGACGAGCGGGTTGGATTGCATTGATAATGTAGGATTCTTCAACATGTCCGTCACGGAGAAGATCGAGTAGCGTTTGAATCTCAGCCTGAGCGGATTTGCCCGGGACACTGGATTGATCGATAATCCAGAGCTTGCCGTTCTCGACATTGAACTTGACATTTCTGATCTCTTTGTAACTTGTTTCCAGTTGTTTACCGATTTTTTTGAGCTTATCCAGATAGGTTTTACTGATTTTGTTGATGGGCTGCCCATCAGCTTCGGTGGCATCAAAAGCATTCGGGAAGAACTCTCCGGTAATAACATCGTTCCCGCTGATGGAATCGCGGGTGTAGTAACTTCCGAAAAAGCATTCTTTCCCGTAGTTACCGAATGTCATAGCCTGAACAAGAATCGCTGAATCGACGAGGGTATCACTGGCGGCGAACAGCTTCTGGAAAAGCTCCTTGACGTAAGAAAATTGATGTGCGGCATGCGCGAAAATTTCCTCCGGGTAAATGGCTTTCACATTTACAAGGGACTTCTTGATCTGAGCTGTGGCTTTTGACTTTTTCAACTCTGCAAGTGTCTTTTCGAGCAGCTTCCTCCGGGTGTCATCGGTTGTTGTGAGAAGTTCGAGTTCCATGATACGCAGCAGTACACCTCGATACTCGTGATATGCGAAATCTTCTCCGACGAAGCTTGCGAAGCCTTCGATTGTTGTATCACAGAGTCCGACATTGTGGATGCTGGAGAAGGTTTGCACCATGTTGAGCATGGGACTCACAACGAGTTTGATAAGAAGCGGATTATCTTCATCCCAGTGCTTCTCGAGGATTCCACCCATTTTGTCGAAAGATTCCTTGTACTTCGCATAATGCCCCTCAGGTTCTTCAATGTCTTCCGCAAGAAAGGCTTCGGTAAGGATGAAACCCGGCAGAATCGGAATTCCAAGGGCGGCCAGATCCATGAGGTTCCGCCCGCGCATTCCGAAGTGCTGGATAATGTCGTCGTCTTCGGTAAATTCACTGCTGCTGAATGAAAAAATCTCTTTCATAGTTCCCCCTAACGCAGATACACAAATGTACCCCGGCGATCACCGGGGTTTCGGGACGACCATCGATGGTCATCAGAAGAGTTGTAAGATTGTACCGGGAGCTCCATGCAGGAACGCCTCGAATCTCTGGCTGGCCCCTTCAAACAGGTACTTCCTCAGCTTGGAAATATCCGTCGGATTTTCGCCGGCAACACTGTACATGATCGGAACGCCATGCTTGACCTTCCCCCATTTGAACAGAGCATTGATATCGTTTATTCGCTCTCCTTCATACCAGATCAGTACGTTAAGAAAGGGATATTTCAACTTGTAACTTTCAATGATACGCTTCCAGGCTTCGACATTGCCGTTATGGAAGAGTTCATTGGTGACATTGACAGCTATTTTGGCAGTCAGTTTCTTCGAGCCGCCGGCAGCAGGTGCCGCAGGTATCAGTTCAGCGTGTTTTGCAGTCTGTTCAACCTGGACGGCAGCCGGCTCATCGACAACCGGTTCTTCCTCCAAAAACTGCTTCAGGTTTTCACTGGCCCTGTATCCGGCCTTGTTGCGTACTTTCCCACCGTATAGAAGTGAGTAGACATCCCTGGCGGCATCTTCAAGAACACCCGGGCGGACATCTTCAAAAGAACCGACATAGCAGACAATACACTCGTCTTTAGACAGGGGTAGAGCCGCATTCCAGGGTTCGGGATCTTCAGGATTGAGAAGATGAACACCATCATTGGCATCGGTGTACACAAGGACCACCTGGATATTAGACCAGGATTCGACAACCTTTGTGAGATTGTCAAAGGAATCAACTTTTTCTTTGAGATTTTGAGATTCGAAGGAATAACCGAATTTTTCCGCCAGTAGAATATTGACTACAGGACGAATCTGAAATTCTTCGATTTTCTCCTCGTTCAATGCATTATTCAGGACGTCGGCAAGATTAAATCCATCGCCGACGTCCCCCGCGAATTCCTGCGCCGTCCGGAAATGACGCAGTGCCAGATTATAGCCGGCCTTACGGGCCAACAGATTCAGCTGGTTATTCCGGATAGACGCAGTCATCATAATTTACATCTCACTCAGTTCGTCAAGGTTCACTTTTCGCTTCCTGGAACGGGACGGAGTCACGTCGGCTTTGCCCTTGGGCTTGGGAGCAGTCGGTTCATTTTTGGCCTTGATGGCTTCCGCATACTGGTTCGACGCGGGAGTGACAGGTTCCTCGGCACCAAAACTCTGATTGATATCACCGCGGACTGTCGAACGGCGGCGCTTGAAGGAAGCGAACGCTGAATCCTGGAATCCTTTGGAGACACCATTGAGGAATTCATTGAGTACGTTGGCCATCGCATTCAGCACGAATCTTTTACGCTTGATGCTGGTGATGTCCACATCAAGGATGATTCCAGGCTGAATGTGATACGGATTAATCTGATAATCATAGCCTTCGAATTCCTTCTCAAGGAAATCAATACGCTTATCCAATTCCACCCGAATCTTGGGATTCTCATAACCGAAAGTCATTCTAACTTTATCCCGGGCGGCTCTCAGCATCTTCTTGAGAAGGTCTTTCTCATAAAGATAAGTCTGATTCAGTCGCTCGACGTCGGTATCTTCGGCCTTGAGCTCGAGAATCTCATTCCAGAGTTTCTCCTGTTCTTCGTAGATCGGATCACCGGATTTCTCTTTGTTCTTCTTGATCTTTCCTGCCATTTTTCTGTTCAGATCGTCGAAGTCGTTGATTGTACCCCAGCCCTTTTTGTTATCGTCGTAAACGACAAGAGTGACATCATACACACGTGTAATTTCCTTGGCGTACTCTACCATCTGGGCATCATAAGCACCACGCAGATTTTCGAGTTGACCATTGTCGTAGAACTTCAGCTTCATCTGATAGCGTTCATCGGGCAAGCGGTAAAAATCGACGTCCTCATACTCCCTGACGATGAGTTCACGGGCGTTTTTCAGGTTTTCGATGTACTGATATCCCATCTTGGAAGTATCCAGTATGGATGTGAGGTTGTTCACCGCGGTATTGAATCCCCGGTTGCGGATATTCTCAATATCGATGATCCGCTTGATATTCTCACGGATGTTCTGAGGATCGAATTCTTCAGGATCAATCTCGGCGCGAAGACCTTCAATTTTCTCAACCAGGTTTTTAGCCATAAAGGTGTATCGGCGGGAATCCTCGGAATCCTTGTCATCGTCTGTGAATTCAGGAACACGCTTGATCCGTTCGAACATGAGTTCGGTGTCGGAGAGCTCTTCCTTGCCACTATCAACCAGCTCATCCTGGTAGGCTTCGATTTCCCTGTCAATCATGTCTGTGATGGTCTTGGAAATCTGATCCTTGATGATGTTCTCAACCGTGTTCTGATACTGGAAGATCGGGCTGATGAGCTCGGAATCCAGGATGTTGATGGACAGCTTGACGTCGGATACGGTTTTGGGTTTGAACTGATTGTCTTTGAAAGAACATTTCACCACGGAATAGGCGTTCTCACCGCGGATGAAAGCGCCGACGTCTGTTTTCTGGCGAAGTAGCGAGTTGGTCTCATTTTCAAGGTCGTTAACACCACGCTGAATGTGGCCCTGAAGATGGCCGTACATATTGACGATGGACTTTTCAACCTCGCCGGTATTGAACTTGTCCGCTCCTCCGACCTGGTCGAGTAGCTCGGCCATTTCTTTCGGTGTGTATCGCGCCAGGTTCTTCGTCTCTTCCTTGTCAACGAACTGGCGAACTTTTTTCACCATCTCGTCTTCAGTCGTGACGATGTAACGGTTGAACATGTTCTGGTAGTTCTGGTTGAAATAGTTATAGACCTTTTCTTTCAAACCACCCATGACTTCAAGCTCATTCAGGACTTCCTGGGGGAGCTTCGTCTTAACGATGTTCAGAACCTTGTCGGATTCCTCGTTGATTAACTGATCGAATTCAACTTTCTGATCGCGGCCCTCTTGTGCGAGGGAGTTTCGCGAACCGACAGCTGAAGGTTTCGTCGGATGAAATACGTTTGGGCTTTTGGGAAGATCGCCAGCCATTTGATTCTCCTTAGGTTCAGGGTTTGTTAATATAACGGCTATGTCTATAACCGTAATGACGTATCATCAGTAGGAATTATATCCCTGTCCTACTGAATGTCAAAAGATATACTCTAAAAAAAACCCCCTTTTATTCATGAAAAAGTCTGCGATTCACGATAATTGGCACAATTAAAGCACATTTCGTGCCATTTTCCGGAGTTCAGCCGACTTGGACCCTTCCGCGATATCGCGTAATGCATTGGTAGCATCCGTCCTTGCCGAGGCGGTAGATGCGGCGTTTTCAAGCACTGCCAGCGAATTGTCGTAGATAGCCATACTCCGTTCCACATCGACTCGAACTTCTCGAGCCGCAAGAAACCAGATTGTATCACCTTTTCTGATAACATAGTCGCCGGTTCCCGGCAGGCGGAGGGTCCTTCCCGGATAGATCCAGTCGGGATCATCACCGGTATAAACTTTATAGTCCAGATCCATATATCCATTCAATACGGCGATATCATTTGCAGCGAGATGAATATCCGCCTCGGTGATGACGATGCGCCCATCCACATTAAGGTAGACCGCCACCTCATCACGGGTTCTTGGAGCCACATCGGGATCGACATCCACTCCACCTGTATCTGCCTGAGCGTCACTTTCCGACTCTTCGACCATGCCGGAATCGGAGG
>DAOVYP010000256.1 GCA_030635565.1 Spirochaeta sp.
CGGATGATCGGGTGTTCTGGTATTCAGCTGTTCAGAACACTACGTATGTTATTAATAGGGCCACAGACATAGTTGTCAAGCTTTTTCTTCTGAAAAATGGAACTGAAAGTGAGAAATATCAGCGAGACAGACAAATGTATCTTGAAATGGCAGAATGATCGGGCCATACCACTCAGAGAGCTGCGGATGTCAGGTGCAGTACCCATACGGCAAACACGAAGCCCCGGAAGGCGGTGGCGATTTTGCTATTATTGAATGCCCCTATTGGCTTCAAAACAGAGGCTCTTTCTAAATGGTGGATTTGCTGTTGGAGATAAGGCTGGATAAAGCACAGAAAGCGCAGTGTAACAGAGCTACATGAGCATTTGACCAACGCCGTATCCGGAACAAAGGCGTATTTAGAAAGAGCCTCTACATAATGTCTAGATTTTTTTCGGTATTGTCAGACCCAGTTCCTGCGTTACGGCTTGAAGATCGAACCAAGCTTTGCCGCGGATTTCGGGGGTGTATCTTCTGAGAATGTATGAGGGGTGGAAGGTCGGCATTACGAGTATGCCGGCTAATCCTTTGCCGATATCGGGCAGCTGTTGCCAGTTGCCTCGCAATTTCGTTATACCGACCTGCGTTTGCAGGAGATTCTGCGTGGCTGGATTGCCCAGTGTTACGATTACCCGCGGGCGGATAATCTCCAGTTGCCGGATGAGATAATTCCAACATGCCCGAACTTCCTCCGGAGCGGGGTTGCGGTTGCCGGGGGGGCGACACTTCAAGATGTTGCAAATGAACACCTGCTGCCGGTCCAGGCCCATGGCGTGGATCATATTCGTCAGCAGTTCGCCGGCCCGCCCTACAAAGGGTTTACCGGTGGCGTCTTCGTCGGCGCCCGGGCCTTCTCCCACGAATACCAGTCCGGCGGCGGGGTCGCCTTCGCCGAAGACGACGTGGTTGCGGGTCTGGTGCAGCGGGCATTTTTGGCAGCTGCTGACCTCGGACTGGTTAAGCCGGGCCAGAGCGGAAGCTTTTTCCTCCGGCGACAGCGTATCGCCAACGGTGGGCAATGGGGCCGCCGCCATGGCTGTCGAGGCGTGTTCGGCGGGTTGCAGCGGCAGCTGTGGGTTTTTGTTTCGTTCGAACGGTAACAGCCAATCGCTGCCCGGGAGAGATTCGATAGCCAATGGCCGGCGTACGTTATTCACGAGTTTTGAGCTGTCTTGCGTCATGACGGGAATTCTACAACAGCCCGGCGAATTTGAAAACTTATTTCGCACAAGAAGCAAACAATCGATGGAATAGCAGCCTTTCGATGTGGTAAATACAAGAAATATTCGCCGAAGTTTCTATGCCTACAAGCGCCTCACCGTCATCCCGCCATCCACATAGATGGCCCCACCTGTGGAAAAGCTCCAGTCCCCCCTTACCAGAGATGCCACAGCCTTGCCGACGTCCTCCGGAGTTCCCCATCTGGGCTGGAGATTGAGCCCCTCTTTGATCATTTTGTCGTACTTTTCCTTGACGCCGCTGGTCATGTCGGTAGCGATGATTCCCGGGCGGACTTCATTGACGGCAATGCCGTATTCCGCCAGACGCACGGCCCAGAGTTGTGCGGCCATGGAGAGTCCGGCTTTGGAGATGCAGTATTCTCCCCGGCTCGGGGATGCAACGGTTGAGGAGATGGAGGTAATAAATATGATGGAAAATGACTGTCGGGATCGTTCTTCGGACCGTTGGTCCTGCGGTTCGATCTTTGTTCTCTTACGCCCTTCCTTCCCCTGTTCTCTCATCCACCTTGCGGCCGCCTGGGTGAGAAAATAAGGCCCCTGGAGATTCACCTTCATCACTTCCTCATAGACATCCTCAGCGGCATCGAGAATATCCGCTCTCACCCGGGGAGCCATGCCGGCGTTATTCACCAGAACATCCAGCCGGCCGAATCGATCCCGGACCACGGTAAGCAGCCGTGTCCTGTCTGTCGGAACTCCGATATCCGCCTGTACATACTGAACTTCGGAACCGGCTTCTTTCAGAACCGCCAGACCACCCGGGACATCCCCGGCGGCCCGGCGGCCGCAGACGGCAAGGTTAAAGCCTTCGGCGGCCAGTTTTTCGCAGATACCTAATCCGATGCCCCGGCTGCCGCCGGTGACAAGGGCTACCGGTTTATCATTTTGCGCCTGTGCCATAGGTCAGCATCCTTCCCCATCCAACTCGGGAACATCCAGCCAGGCCCGTTTCCGCCAGGACTCGATACCGAGTTCGGCAAGCTGAACCCCCTTGGCCGCCTTGAACAGATCCCAATGGAAGGGCTTCCCTTCATGAATGGTTTTCAGGTACAGCTCCCACTGGATTTTAAAAGCGTTTTCGTAGATTTGAGTGTCCGGCACCTCAGTCCAGGCCTCGAAGTGATCGATGGGACTGTCGATGTCGGGATTCCACACGTTCATCGGGGTGACGCCATAGGGCTGGATGCGGCAGCCGCGAAGAGTCGCTACGGCACTCCCTTTGGTACCGTCCACCTGAACGGTAAGCAGATCGTCCCGCCGGACCCGGACACACCAGGAGGAGTTGAACTGGGCGGTAATGTCTCCCTCCAGCTCGAAGGTGGCATAGGCCGAATCTTCAGCGGTACAGGTATAGGAATTGCCGTTTTCGTCAATTCGCCTGGGTATGTGAGTTCTGCCGATAGCCGAGAGGGATTTCACTTTGCCGAAGAGGTTCTCCAGGACGTACTGCCAGTGACAGAACATGTCGAAAATAATCCCGCCGCCGTCTTCCTTCCGGTAATTCCAGCTGGGTCTCTGGGCCTTGATGACGTCCCCTTCAAACACCCAATAACCGAACTCACCCCGGACCGAGATAATTTTTCCGAAGAACCCTGAATCCCGAACCGCAGCCAGTTTCACAAGACCCGGGAGCCAGAGCTTATCCTGAACAACTCCATGGATAATTCCGGCGTCCCTGGCTTTTTCAAAAAGCTTCAAGGCTTCGTCGGTGGTGAGGGCCGTGGGCTTCTCGCAGTAGACGTTCTTCCCCGCATCGATGGCTTTGGAAACCGACGGCACCCGGCGATCGGTGGTCTGGGCGTCAAAGTAAATCGAATAACGTTTGTCGTCGAGAACCGCATCCAGGTCGGTGTTCCAGTTATCAATGCCGGATCGGGCCGCCAGGGCTTCCAGCTTGGCCGGATTACGTCCCACCAGAACGGGATCCGGCATGATGACTTCGCCATCACCCACCGGGACACCTCCCTGCTCGATAATGGGAACAATGGAACGCATCAAATGCTGATTGGTTCCCATTCGCCCGGTGACACCGTTCATGATGATGCCGATTTTATTGACCTTTGTTACACCCATTTTATTGATCCTCCGGGGCTTCGGTGCATTGAGGCCTGGCACCAGCAGGCAGCCCGGGAACATCCACCCCTTCTCTGGGCAGAGTACCTGTCAATTCCTGTTTCCAATGATCCACATCCCCGGCAGGTCCGTAGCAGTAGATCATAAACAGAGTTTCCGCACCCACATTGGTGAGCTGATGGTAGACACCACGGGGTATGTAAACCGCCTGACCGGTATTCAATTCCTGTTTCTCTTCACCCAGGCACATCTCACCCCTGCCGGAGACAACAAAATAGACCTCTTCCTGCTCCTGGTTATGCCATGGTACCTGCCCTCCATCGGGCTCCAGAGTGACGTATCCCATTGAGAATTGAGTAGCCTGTACGGGAGCCGCCCCTCCTACGAGATTCTGCGTGCGGCGCCGGGCGGGATAGGTGCGCCCTTCAATTTTCGTCAGATCCGATACGATCATGTTTTCAACCCCTTACGGTTAATTCCGCTCCATTGATGCAACCCCGGTATTACAAAGTTACTTCTCATCGGGTGAAAAAATAGTGAATTGTGAATGTAGAATACTCTCGATCTGAGGATAGATAGATATTTGCAGTGTGCGACTGTGCTATTCTCAATTCTCAATTCCATCATTCATCACTCTCCCCAGCATTCCAGTGAAGAACCGATACTCCCTCTCCCCCCGGGCAATTCTCTGCAGATATAGTGCCGCTTCCCTGATATGGTAATCCCCCCACATGCAGGCCTCCCCGTATGGGATGAATGCACCCTCGGGAACATGGTCCCAACCATTGGGACGATGACAAACCGAGTGCAGCAGAAGACCCTGGTGACCGTTGTCGGTACTCAGGTAAGGTTCGTCCAGCATTGTGTTCAAGGTTGTGAGTCCGGCCTGGAAATATCGGCGGCCCTCTTCCGCTGTCCGGGAATCGTCTCCCAGGTATCGTCCCAGGCGCATCAGGCCCTGAGCGGCAATAGCTGCGGCGGAGGAATCCACCGGTTCATGTTC
>DAOVYP010000131.1 GCA_030635565.1 Spirochaeta sp.
ATACGGCACCGATGGTTCTCTAGAGGTGGCGGGGAAGGTGGCTGTGCGGAGAAAGGGGATACTGTACCGGATCAAGACGGGCGAATTTCTCAGAAGCTTCTTCGACTCTATTTTCGCCGAAAAGACCGAGACCTGAATTCCCGGCTTCGATAATTTCATCGACACTGCGGGTTTTGGATACGGCCATAACAGAAATAGATGAGGTGTCCCGGTTGTAAAGACCGGCTGTATTTTCCAGGCTGTCCTGAAATGCCAGCCAGTTCTCCATTATCGACATAATAATGATTATATCCACAGAACCCCTGCATGGGGAACGAGAGTGACCGGACCCGGAGCTTGACGTTTTTGAAACATCGCACTAACGTTATATTTGAGCTTCCGGGGTGGCCTGTCAGGCCTGAGATTACACTCGTGAACCTGATCCGGATTATACCGGCGTAGGAACGGGGCTCTTCTTAACCCGGGACCATCTTTTATTCAAAGAGTGGTTCCATGAAACGAATCCGACTTTTCCAATGTACTTCAATGATATTTTGTCTGACCCTGACTTTCCCGTTGGCAGTACGGGGAAACGGCGACAAATCCGAAGAGAATGTTCTCAATGTCTATTGTTATGACTCATTCAGTTCCGAATGGGGACCGGGACCGGTGATCGCCGAGTCCTTTTATGAGGTATACGGCATCAGACTCAAGTTCAATGCGCCTGGAGATGCAGTAACGGTTCTCAATCAGCTCATTCTGGAAAAGGGAAAATCAAACGCAGATATTGTTGTCGGCCTGGATAACAGCCTGCTGATTCGGGCACTGAGTGCCGGTATTCTTGAACCCTACGAGTCACATGCCCTGGATTCGGTTCCTTCTGAACTTGTTTTTGACGAAACATATCACCTTCTGCCATTTGATTACGGCTATTTCGCCGTCTGCTATGATTCCGAGGCTATGCCTGTTCCCCCGGCTTCGCTGGAAGATCTCACTTCAGATAAATATACCGATTCTCTGATACTGATGGATCCGAGGACGTCGACTCCCGGCCTGGGATTCCTGTTATGGACCATCGCAGTATACGGTGATGGCTGGCCTGAATACTGGCAGAGGTTGCGGCCCTCCATCCTGACCATTACGGAAAGCTGGAGTCAGGGATATACACTGTTCACTGCCGGTGAGGCGCCTATGGTTCTCAGTTACGGAACCAGCCCCGTATACCATACTGAATATGAAGGAACCTATCGCTACAGGGCCGCTGATTTTTCGGATGGCCATATCATGCAAATTGAAGGTATGGGAATCGTTTCAGGGACGGATAATCGAAACGAAGCGGAACTATTTATTGACTTCATGCTCAGTGATGAGGCCCAGATCGCACTGGCAAAATATAACATCATGCTTCCGGTCAACAGTGAAGTGACCCTTCCCCAATCTTTCGAAACGTCACTTCGACCGGGTAAGAAGGTATCTCTATCCGGTGGATATCCCGATGCCGATGAAATTGAAGGACTTATCAGGCAATGGACAGAGGTATTCCGCCGTTGAAAAACCGAGGCAGACGACCCGATGGAACCTGGGTGCTTCTCTGGCCTGCACTGTTCTGGGTTGCCGCTTTCGCCATACCCCTGATTGCCGTCGCCCTGCGGGCCGCCAATTCCATTTCCGAACTTGTTCAACTCGCGGTTTCGCCCTATTACAGAGGGTTACTGAGGTTCACCGTCAAACAAGCCGGCTTGAGTACGATCGCTTCCGTCCTCTTCGGGCTGCCGGGCGCTTATTACATTGGCAGACATCGATTCCCGGGCCGAAGACTGTTGAAATCCATTTCCACAGTACCCTTCGTCCTCCCCCCGATTCTCGCGGTCCTCGGATTTATTCTCGTTTTCGGGAATTCCGGACTGATCAACTCCGTAAGGGTTTCAATCAGCGGCGGTGAAACCGCACCGTGGAAAATCCTCTACTCACTCCGGGCCATAATCATGGCTCACGTTTTCTACAACTTTCCCCTCACTCTTCGTATCGTCGGTGATTCCTGGTCGACCCTGCCTCGGTCTACATACAATGCCGCAAGATCAATCGGTGCCGGTCCGCTGAAGGCTTTTATTACGGTAGACATCCCAGGGCTGGCACCATCAATCCTGACTGCTGCGGTCATTACCTTCCTGTACTGTTTCCTGAGTTTTGCCATCATTCTCGTACTCGGCGGGGGCCCTGAACTGAGCACTCTGGAAGTGGAAATCTACCGGTTAATCAAATATCAGCTTGATTTCGCACGGGGCAGCGCTTTGGCGATTATCGAGTCACTTATCGCCCTGGGATTACTCGCTGTATTTGCCTGGACTGATTCACGACTTCGTAAAAAGACTGTCGACGATGCTATGAACAGCGGGACCAGAGAGCCTGAACGAATAGGAGGAATCAAGGCCATTCCCGCTTTTATCTACCTTGTCCCGGCACTATTCCTGATTCTCGCGCCATTATTATCAGTCGTCCTGCACAGTTTTATTGTTCGACCGACAAGAATCGCCTCTCTCCAATTTTCTCTCGGGCACTGGATCCGATTATGGGGCGGCGGCATCGTCAGTGGATCGGTTCCGTTGTTGTCTGTACTGCGCACCTTGATTCTGGGAGTAGTCGTTGCCATTACTACGACCTTCACGGCTTCATTCGCAGGCTGGTACACATCACACAGGTCAGGTAGAACCGTAAGGGTACTGGAGGTGATGCTGTTTCTTCCCATGGGAGTCAGTTCCGTTATTCTCGGCCTGGGTTACCTCATCATCACGGACCGGATACCTGCCACCAACTTCATACGGTTAATAGCACTGGTGGGTGCCCATACGATGATAGCGCTGCCGTTCGCCTACCATATCATCTCGGGTCGACTGAAAGAGATTTCACCTCGCATACCTCAGGCCGCCCGGGCATCGGGTGCCGGGCCTCTGAAATCGCTTTTTTCGGTTGAGTTGCCTCTGGCCCGACCGGCGTTGGTTACGGCGGCCGTTTTTTCAATGGCTATATCTTCGGGGGAACTGAATGCCACAATAATTCTCGCTCCCGGCGACTTCACGACAATGCCGCTTGCAATATACAGAATGATCGGTGCCTACGATATTTTCGGGGCCTGCGCCCTGGGAACAGTTCTCATCGGTATCAGCGTCATCAGTTTCCTCACTCTGGACCGATATGGAGAAATCTCACTTTGAAGATTTCACCCCTGATTTTCAAAAGCGTCCGTTTTGTCCGCGGTGATTTTTCCCTGGATATCAATGTGAGGTTCCCCGAGGGTAAATTAACGGTGATTCTGGGACCCAGCGGCTGCGGGAAGACAACGCTGCTGGACTTAGCCGCAGGATTTCTCCGACCCTCAGGCGGATCAATTCTCGAAGGTGAACAGGATGTCACCCTGTGGCCGCCGAACAAAAGGAAGGTGGGTGTCGTCTTTCAGGATCATGCGCTCTTTCCCCATTTGAATGTCAGTGATAATGTCGCCTACGGCCCGAAAGTTCGGGGCGCGGGTAAAGTAAGGGCCGGAAATATCGCCACCGGATACCTCGAAATGACTCATATGTCGAAATTTGCGTCCAGGATGCCGTATTCTCTCTCCGGGGGGGAACGTCAGCGGGTCGCCCTGGCCCGATCTTTAGCCATTGAGCCGGATATTCTGCTCCTGGATGAACCCTTCAGTTCACTCGATGCCGCTCTCAGGAGAACGTTGAGAAATGAAGTCAGACAGATCCAGAAGCATACGAGCATAACAGCCATCCTTGTAACTCATGACCAGGATGAAGCCCTTGCATTGGCAGACGAGCTTGCCGTGATGAGACATGGGCGAATTATTCAGATGGGAAAACCCGGGGAATTATGGAAGAATCCCGCCGACCTGTTCACCGCACTTTTCCTGGGACGTACAACCCGGTTGTCTGTTCGTCGTATATCACCGCTTAACACAAACGGGCTGATGGTGGAAACCGCAGCGGGTACGATACGGATCGATAACACGGAAAAGCTTCCGGTTCTACCCTCCACGCTGGTAATCCGTCCTGAAGATCTCATCCTGACCAAAAGCGGTCACCTCTCAGGGCAGGTAACAGAGGTGGAGTATGCCGGCGGTCACTGGAGGATCCGTCTGAATGCCGGTGATGGTACGGATATGATCGACTGCGACATACACGATACGATGCCTCCGTCGGTCGGAGATCTTTTATCTCTCAATGTCCGATCCGGCTCTGCGAGAATCCTGCCCGGGGCGGTAAGTGATTATTTGGAGGCCCGCTAATGTGGTGTCCCGTAAATCTGTTTATTAACTTACAACTGAACACCTTGAGTGGAATTACCCTGAATCGTTGCTACAAGTACCCCTCGTTCCAGCGGGACTCGCCTTGGAGGCTTGTCTCCACGATTCCGGGTAACTCCAATAAAATACCCATTTGTATCGAGCCGCCAAATATTCGGGACACCACATTAGTCCTTCATCTCAATTCCGGCGCGAGCGGTACGTGCTTGAGCCGGTGAATCATAAACATCCATGCTGTCATCAGGAATCCAACCGGCGGTGTCCGAATCGGAGGATCTGACTTCCAGCCAGTAGGATCTTCCATCCTCGGCGCCCACTTTTGATACGATCTCGACAATATCTCCCCGTCTCAGCAGGCCGCTGACTCCTGATGCAGGGTCTCTGGTTTCCAGGACTTTCAAGTAGGGTTTGTTGACCACTCCCCATTGAGATTCGGATGTGAGTACCGGAGTGGGGGGCAGCTCAAGGGACACTGGTTCTTCCTCAGGCCTGCAGGAAGTCTGCAAAAACAGAAAAACAGCCAACAGCAAGAAAGATACAGGTCTCATGTATCGCCTTCCCTGAGGTGGTTTATCTCGTCCCTCAGTACCGCCGCCTCCTCGTATTCCATATTCTTCGCCCTCTCCAGCATCTCGTTCTCCAGTGCTTTAATGAGCCGTTTTTTCTGCTTTGGATCGAGAAGGTTGGCCGATTTCTTCATCACATCGATACTCATCATCTCTGCGGCCCGTTTTTTGTCGACTCTGCGCACCAGGATATCCCTGATTTCCTTTCGCACAGATTCCGGCGTAATTCCGTGCTGCTCATTGTAAGCAAGCTGAATGGCGCGGCGTCTGTCGGTTTCGGCAATAGCCGTTGTCATGGCGGTACTCATGCCGTCGGCATACATGATGACCTGTCCATTAACATTCCGGGAGGTTCGGCCGATGGTCTGGATCAGACTGGTTTCACTTCTCAGGAATCCGATCTTGTCGGCGTCCATGATAACGGTAAGCGAGACTTCGGGGAGGTCAAGACCCTCCCGGAGAAGATTGATGCCCACCAGGACATCAAACACGCCTTTTCTCAAATCACGTAAAATTTCCACTCTTTCGATAGTTTCTATTTCGCTGTGAAGGTATCGGGCCTTTACCCCAAGCCCTGTGAAATAGTCGGTAAGATCTTCGGCCATCTTCTTGGTGAGGGTCGTAACAAGGACTCGTTCATCCGAAGCCACCCGTTTGTTGATTTCGGAATACAGGTTTTCTATCTGACCTTCGGTGGGACGTACCTCAATAGGTGGATCCAGGAGACCTGTGGGACGTATGAGCTGCTCAACAACAGCTTTTGTTTTACGTTTTTCTTCTTTCCCGGGAGTTGCTGATACATAAATGACCCGGTCCAGTTGTCCTTCAAATTCATTATAAACCAGAGGCCGGTTGTCCAACGCCGAAGGAAGACGAAAGCCGTAATTCACCAGGTTGAGTTTCCTCGATCGATCCCCCTCATACATGGCCCGGATCTGGGAAAGGGTGACATGGGATTCATCAACAAATGTGAGAAATTCTTTCGGATAATAGTCCAGAAGTACTTCCGGCCTTTCACCTGCCTGCCTGCCGGTGAGATGCCTGCTGTAATTCTCGATACCCGGGCAATATCCCATTTCCGTCATCATCTCCAGATCGTATTCGGTGCGGGTCTTCAGCCTCTGGGCTTCCACAACTTTACCGGAAGCTTCCAGGTCTTCAAGCTGTCGATCCAATTCCTCCCGGATCGTTTCAACGGCCCGTTGGATGCGTTCCTCGGGCATGACGAAATGCTTGGCGGCATAAATTGTGGTAGTTTCGAGCTTTTCCAGGACTTCTCCGGTGAGGGAATGAATTCGGTCAATGCTTTCCACTGTATCGAAATCGAGGCTGATCCTGTATGCGATGTCCGCCAGGTAGGCGGGAAAAATCTCCAGCACGTCACCTCGAATTCGGAACTTCCCCCGTTGTAGTACGGCATCGTTCCGTTGATACTGCATACCGATTAATTCCATCCGCAGACGATGCAGGTCTATCTCATCTCCCAGATGTATCTGCAACTTCATGTCCCGGTAGGTTTCAGTGCTTCCCAGGCCGTATATACACGAGACGGTAGCAACGATGATGACATCCCGGCGTTCCATGAGGCTCATCGTCGCCGAGAGACGCATCCGTTCTATCACCTCGTTGATGCTGGAATCTTTCGCGATATAGAGGTCTCGGGAAGGGAGGTATGCCTCGGGCTGATAATAGTCGAAA
>DAOVYP010000583.1 GCA_030635565.1 Spirochaeta sp.
GATTGTCCGTGAGCATGGAGAAAAGATACCCGAAGTTCGTCGGAACGTAGCCTGAAAGGCGAGTACCACTGGAACGATGGTGGCTTATTCGCAATGCTCCCGAACAATCCCGCTAACGGAATGTGATGCCCATTTATACGAAGGTATTAGCGGGACACCACGCTAAAATCTCACCGCCGGTACGGCACCATCTTCCTCCTGACCGCTTCTTCGATTGACCAACAGCAGGAGCATGGCGCCGGTTGCCGTGTCCAGAACGGCGGTCAGCATGGCGAACAGGGGAAGTGCCGGTGCAAGGATAAGCCATCCGTCATCCAGTCCGCGGCCGTACAGGCTGCCGAGCATCACCATTGCCGTCGCCAGCCCCCGGTCGGGAGTCGCCGGCAGGGCGAAAGAAATCAGAAAGGAGAAAAGGGCCGTCCAGGCGGCTTGAAAAAGGGTGATTTCAAGGCTGGAATATGAACGAATCACCGTCAGCATGCAGATGGCGGTAATCATTGCCGTACCCGCCCTGGCGAACATCATGTAAACCGGTGCGATCAGCGCCGCGCTGTGTCTGGGGATGTTGAGGTTTTCTTTGAGGTGCCTGGTAAGATTTCCATAATTGAATAACGGAGATCCGGATATGAACGCCCCGAGAAGAGCTCCCGACATTCCCGACAGTGCTTTCCATGGAGAACGCCGGCCGCCGGCCACCCAGATTAACAGTGGATAAACACCCCCGATGAGTACAATGGTTATCAGAAGGATCATACCGAGCAGGGGCAGGAATCGTTGAAAATCCACCACCCGGCGGGATTCAACAATCACAGCGGCGGTGAATATCATCAACATTCCCGGCATGAGTACAAGCATGAATCGGTTGGCTCTGTAGAGTATGCGGGAAATGGAATCGAAAAAGTTGAAAGTCGGTTCGGCGATTTCCCGGTCATGATACATATGCCAGCCCAGAATAAATGCCGGTACAAGCAGGGGGAGCAGGAACGACGAATTCCCGACCAGAACCCTGAAACTGTTCATCCGGAGCGTTTCCTGTACCAGGGTTCCGAGGGTGACGACTGGAATATCCTGCGCGATGCCGGGTATGACGGGAATCCGGCCGAATCCGATAAGCCACGCGGCAAGGGTTCCGATCAGAGTCAGTACAGCCGAAGCAAACAGGGCCGCAAGGGAAGAACGGCGGCACAGGGTACCGAGCATGCTGATCCGTCTCAACCTGGTGATCGCCACAGGTAGTGAAAAGAATATCAGGGGAAGTATCAGATATCGGCCCAGGCGGACAGCCAGATCCACCACCACAGTCAGGACCGAGGCGACGGCGTTGCCTGTATTCAGCAGAAATCCAACAGCCAGCCCGAGGGCAATTCCTGTGAGATAACGATATGGTGCTTTCATGAATTATTCCTTCAACTGAGGATCTTTCAAAACTCCCATTCTGAAAGACTTTCAGTTATTGGGTCGAAAAGTTATTCTATGAAATAACTTTTCTATAGGTCTGGGTGATTTCGAAAATCGGAGATTTTTGAAATC
>DAOVYP010000075.1 GCA_030635565.1 Spirochaeta sp.
AGGGATCGATCATATCGTCATAGTGGCGATGAAAAGGATGGCCGCTCTGGCCGACGGTATTGATGAATAGCGACATTGATGGATCGGAAGTGTCGTAGATGGCCCTTTGTGAGGGAATTGTGGTGGAAACGAAGGGATCTTTGAAACTCCAATTCGTCTTATGCACCTGGGAGTTCCCGCCCCTGATGGGATAAGGTCCGCGGTTGAAGATTTTTTCAATCGGACCGATCCCGGACTCACCCAACGTGGCGTTTCTGAAATCAACCTGGTGAACTTCGCCCCATTCCCACTTCTCCGGCTTGTCACCCATTTCTTCCCCGGCCTCCAGAAGTCCGCCTATCAGCGAACGACCCAGAATATCATCCCGATTCTCCCGAATATCCGGGGTTCGACGGTCATCCCACCAATCGTTGTCGGGTTCCTGGAGCAGATAATAAATCGCATTTTCCAGGGTCCCGGTTCCGGCAGGCCAGAAATATTCGGGAAGCTGGTCGGGGAACGTCTCGACAATCAGATGTTTCCAGATAAACCCGAATGCGGCGGCACCGGTGCTTTCTATGTCGACATATCGATCCCATTCATCAAGTTCATGTCGGGCCTCAACAAGGAATTCCAACTCTTCAGCCTCTTCTTTCTCCTTCTTCCGCAGTTCTTTACCCTCAAGTTCCTCAGGGTCTTCTTCCCATGATTCCAATCGTATTAACCAGGCCTGATAGGCTGCTTCGGTTTTAATACTCTCGAAATAGCGCATCGTCTCATCGGCCTGCAGACTGTAGGTATCCATCATGACCGAAGTGATGTCGTCAATGGACAACCCTTGTGATCTGCCTTCAATTATCTCCGAGATTCTTCGTGCCCGGAATCCGTTGGAAAATTCTTTCCCGATGTAATAGGGGTACTCACCATAAACCAGGGCATTGTTACATGACACCAGAAACCCTTTCGAGGGATTGAAGGCTGCCGGGAGTTGGTCGAAAGGAATATACCCGGGCACTTCATAGGTATCATCCCAACCGGGTACCGGGATTTGCCCCTGCCATGCCGGTCTCTCGGGGTGACGCCCGGCGGCCTGATAACCGATGTTGCCGTCGGCGTCGGCATAAACGAAGTTGATCGAAGGTGCATCCCAATAGGACAGGGCTTCCCGGAACTCCTCGAAATCGCCGGCGCGATTGATTCGGTGAATTGATTCAAGAAGGGTTCCCGGGGTGAGTGCAGGCCAGCTCATGGCGAGTTCGGAAACGCCCAGATCGCCCTCATCATACGAATACGCACCCAGGGCGGCGTAGTTTTCCAGGTCGGTCATCACAGGTCCGTGCCTCGTTCTCCTCACCTGATGAATCACCGGCTCATCCTCGCCTTCGACACGGATTTCCTCCTGAACAATGTCCATCCGTACCCACTCGTCGCCGACAAGATAGAGATCGGGATCGTCAGGATGGATGCGCTCGATAAAATAATCCTGAACATCCCCATAGAGATTGGATTGCCCCCAGGCGATACGGTCATTCTGACCGGATGCGACTCCGGGAATACCCGTGAACATGTATCCTCTGATATCAAGAGCATCCTCGGAGCTGCCAGGCTCAGGGACCACATGCAGACCGATTTCGTGCCATATGGAAGGCATACGCACGGCAAGGTGCATATCGCTCACTAACAGGGCCTGACCGCCCAGGGTGACATCCGGAGACAGGGTCCAGACATTGGTTCCCGCGCCCTCACCTCCTCCAACTATTACGTCGTTCGCTGACTCGGGCGGAAAGTCGTCAGGTATACCCATGTCCTGCCTGAAGGCGTTGAGCTCGTCCGAAGTCACCGTGACAGGCATATCAGAGCGGTAAGGCGCGTACCATTCCTCCCGTTTCGATCGGCCGATGAAACGGAGCAGGTTCAGGCGCCTGGCGTCGTGGGAGAGGTTACCCGTTAGTGACATGGTTACCATCTTGCCCCAGAGGATTGAATCCACCGGAGTCCAAGGCTCCACATCCCATTTCACTCCCTTCAGCCGGAGAATGGCGAATTCCAATCCGAGACGGCCGGGGGGGCGGGATTCGAAATAGGCGCTCACCCCCGAGGCATATGACTCGAGCCATCCTTTGTAAGGTTCCGGCATCATTTCGTATTCACGTTCTGCCACATCGACAAAACCCAGAGTTCTCAGGTACCGATCAGTATCAAGCAGTTTTTTACCGAGAATTTCGCTGAGTCGGCCCTGTCCGATACGGCGTTGAAACTCCATTTGCCAGGCTCTGTCCTGGGCATGGACCCAACCCTGGGCATAATAGAGGTCGTTTGCCGTTGTGGCCCAGAGATGAGGGACACCGTCTTTGTCACGGAGTATCTCCACGGGAGCGGAGATTCCATCGAGTTCCACCTTTCCCCGGACCTTGGGGAACGGTCGACGCACAAACCAGGAAAAAACCAGAAAAAGAATGAGAAAGAGAGAGCCCGCTGCGAGCGCAACGATAAGTAGTACACGAACGGGCCGACTCAACGTACGCAACGCCATGAGTAGCCTCCACCATGTTAAGGAACATTAATTATAGATGATCAGACGTTCACAATCAAGTAAAATATTCAAATCTGACAATAAACGTCTGGAAAAAATATGAACTGGAGTTTATCCTTGTAAACAAAGATGAGGTGCTGATCGTGACCGTCCTTATTACAGGTGGCGCGGGTTTTCTCGGTATTAACCTTATAAGGCATCTTTGGAGCCGGGACTGCCGCCAAATAACTTCCCTTGATTTAGCCGAATTCACTTATCCCGAGTACGAGCGGATTCGCATTGTAACCGGTGATATCCGCGAACCAACTGTTGTCGCAGAAGCATTGAAAGGAATCGACGCCGTCGTGCATACGGCATCGGCACTGCCTTTGTATTCCGACGAGGATATCGAATCCACGATATACGAAGGTACGAGGATCCTGCTGGAGCAATCGCTGAAGAGCGGTATTCAAATCTTCGTCTATATATCCTCAACGGCCGTATACGGGATTCCGAACTTCAGCCCGATTTCCGAGAAGACAGCTCTTGTCGGTGTCGGTCCTTATGGAGAAGCCAAGATCAGGGCGGAAGAACTCTGTGAGAAATCCAGGGGCAAAGGAATGAGGATATCCGTTATCCGTCCCAAATCATTCATCGGTCCCGAACGGTTGGGTGTGTTCGAAATACTTTACGACTGGGCACATAATGGGCGGTCTTTTCCGGTAATCGGCAAAGGCGATAACCATTATCAATTACTAGATGTCGAAGATCTATGTCGATTCATTACCATCTGCCTCATGGACAAATCGGAAAGAATTGACGACGTATTCAATATCGGATCGGCTGAATTCGGAACAATCAGGGAAGACTTCCAGGCCGTCCTGGATGCTGCCGGTTACGGGAAGAGAATAGTTCCGCTGCCGGCCGGACCCGTAAAAGCGATATTGAGTCTGTTGGAGTGGCTGAATGCCACACCTATATATCAGTGGGTATATAAAACGGCCGGAAAGGAATCCGTTGTCGAAATCCGGAAGGCGCGGGAAATCACAGGATTCGTTCCCCGCTATTCCAACAAGCAGGCTTTACTGAGGAACTTCGAATGGTACGAAGACAATCGTCATCTGATAGCAAATGCATCGGGAAGGAATCATCGCAGTCCCTGGAAGAGGGGAATCCTGACGATTGCGGAAAAGTTTTTTTAGGACTGATCATGACAAGTGACTATATCAGGCTGATCAGGCCAAAGCATTGGATAAAAAATTTGTTCGTTTTCGCTCCTCTCGTCTTCTCATACAACTTCCGGAACCAACAGTATGTATGGAATAGCATCATCACTTTTGTTTCTTTCTGTGCCGCCGCTTCCTCCGTCTATATATTGAACGACATAATAGACAGGAAACGCGACAGGGACCATCCGGACAAACGAAACAGACCCATAGCAGCAGGTCGTATCTCGATCGTGAAGGCATCGATTATCAGCCTGCTCCTTTTAACGGCTTCCATTTCCATCGCCTATCCCCTGAATATGAAGGTGATGCTGACCATTGGAACCTACATCCTGCTCAATATCGCTTACACGGTCTACCTCGACAGATTGATCATCATCGACGTAATGGCCATCGCTTTCGGCTTCCTGCTGAGGCTGCAGGCGGGAGCGTTCGCCATCTCAGTCGGACTATCACATTGGATTCTCATTACGACTTTTTTCCTCTCACTCTTCCTCGGGTTCGGTAAACGCCGCCGGGAAGTGATAAATATCGAGAACCATGAGAAGGGTGTAGACAGAACTCATCAGTACAGTTCAAATGTCCTGGATTCTTTCATCACCATATCGGCCGCGATTACAATCATCTCCTACTCGCTTTACGCCATAGGAACAGATCACCTTATTTTTACAGTTCCTTTCGTCGTGTTTGGAATATTCAGGTATCACCACCTCGTTTATATGAAAAACAGGAATGGCGACCCGACGGATTGCCTGCTGAATGACATAATCCTCATCATCGACATATTACTCTGGTGTGTTATTTCCACCATTGTCATTATCGTCGCCGAAGGACATGTCTTCCGGTGAAGAACCGACAATGGCTGCCGCTCATGTATGCAGCATTCGCCACCGCATCCACATTCACCAACATCCTTGTCCAGAGATTGGTCCTAGCCGTTTATTCAGGATCTCATGATCTGTTGCTGGCGATGTTCGGAGGAACGATCGCCGGAATTTCACTGAAATACACACTGGATCGAAAATATATTTTTATGTACCGGAATCAGGGGACTCGGGATGGGATTGTCCGTTTCTTCTTATATACGGTGATGAGTGTACTGACGACTCTGGTCTTCTGGAGTGTTGAATTAACCTTCCATTATTTGTGGAGTCACCCCTGGTCGAAGTATATCGGGGCAGCCCTGGGACTGACCGCCGGATATACATTGAAGTACTTTCTTGATAAGCGATTTGTTTTTACCACCACGCATCAGGATCAGGTTCGTTAAGGAGGAGGAAAATCCCCAGTCAGGGATATTCTGAAAAGCCGCACACTGCCATCTTCCGTCAAAGGAACCACTGTGAAGTATGGTGAATTCATCAGTACTCTCTCAATTTGCTCCGTCTGCATGGCCTCAATGGTATCCAATACCAGTGTATCATCCAGTTCCGGAAGCAGCCTGTTGAGAACCAGACGTTCCGGATGCTCGAGACTGGTGAAATAAACAGGATTACCACTCACGAGTATGCGGTAGAGAATGTTCGCAGTCGATCGTGCTTTGGCATCATCGAAGAACGGCGAGAAAAGAGAGTGAATTATCAGGTCCGTTCTCTCGTTTTTAACATCCCAATAGTAGTAACGGAGGATAAAATCGGTCGTCGGGTCCCCGGCCATGAAATGGACGCCTTCCGGTAATAGTGAAAACAGAGACGAAAAAATATCCGGAAGCTCCCGGTATCCGATTTTATTGGGATTTGAGATATAACGGATGGGATCCCAGAATGGTTCAGCCTGGTGATATTCAGGATACCAGTTGAAATATCTCCGGATCATGCCTTCCTCCTGTCCGCGACGGGCTATCCACGGATAAAGGATCAGAGGAATCGCCATGGCGGAAATAGCGACAATTGATCTGAAACCGGTAGATTTCCACCGGCTTCTAAGCTCTCCGAAGCCGGTCACCACAACAATTCCGAACAAGACATAGACAGGCAGCGAGAAAGCGAACATGTCCCAAATAAAATAATTGGCTGACCAGAGCACCTGGACCACAAGCCCCAGGATGAGAAATGTGAAAGAATACCGGAATTTACGATTCCTTCCCAAGGCGGCGAAACCGAAAACCCCAATAAATAGAGCAGGTGACGGAAAATTGATAAAAAACAACAACAGGTAATTCGCCCACCAACGCAAGCGCTCACTCCAGGCCATTCCGGCAGTGAACATACTCTGTTTGAAATCCCCTCCTGTCGCTCTATGGAGTGTTTTGAGAAAAGCGGTAATAACAGGCTTCCCATCCTGGTGAATCAGCAAATCCATCCTCCCGAAAGCTAAAAGGAAATCTTTCAGGAAAATACCGATATAAAGGGCTGCACCGAATAGCAACAGGCCCAGAAGTAATAATATCTTCGATTTCCGCCTTCGCTGATTTCTCTTCAGGGCGAATTGGACCAGAAGCACCAAAGCCGGCAGAACAAAAAGCCCCATCAGCACATGATTGCTTATCCCCAACCCGAGTGCGAAAGACGATATACAAAGATAGCGAAACTGACCCCTGCTCTCGAAACGGACAACCCCGAGAACCATCAGGGCTATCAGGAAGCTGTTGAGGGTGTAAACCTCAATGGTTGTCGAGTGCCACCACAGGGAATGGGAAATCATAAAAACAACGGATCCGATGGTGGACCATAATCCCCGACCCGAGATTTCCACACCGATGAGAAACACCATTTGAACCGTCAATGCACCAAATAAGGATGCGAGAAGGACGAGGGCGTAGTGAGGATCAATAAAACCAAACAGCATTATCCATCCGTGTCCGATGACATTGAAGAGATTATGGATATTCACCCAGGCATTCAGAGTAAGTTCTTTTGATAGATTCAGGATAAGTGTCGCGTCCAGCCAGGCGGGAGTCCGACAAGCGGTAAGCCCATAGAAAAGAGTTGGAATTAAGAAAAAAATGATGCGCCACAAACGCGAATCGAAGAACCGACCGGATTGAAAATCTCTCGCTATTTGAAATAACACCGATACCGGCATTCCTTTCCCCTATACACAGTTGATAGTCAACATAATACAGCATGTGTTCGCGTTTGAAATAATAATCCACAACGATTGGTAGTGGAAATTCCGGCCATCGGGATTTAAACTGTTTTAAATAACTGAGGATCTTTTAAAATTACCTGTACTATGAATTCTATAGTTTTTCTCCGGCACCTGATTGCAGCGCCGCAAGACATCTGCGGATTCTTCACCCCTGATTGCCGCATCAAAATCGAATACCGACGGCGGTTATGGGAATGGTGTAAACTGGACCAATGCCCATGCTTATTTCGTCCGTGCCCGGAGAGGAATCGTAATTTCCCGGTTGGAGTGCTACCTCGTCGAGGGGCCGATAGATTGGAAAAAAATGACTGACTTATAAAGGACTGAAACAAAATGTACACGGCAACAATGAATTATCCGGTAAAACAGGAATCCATGGAGGATTTCGTCAGCCTCTGGGAAGAAAAAATTATGAATCTGGCCATCAACCAGGCCGGATATGTCCGGATGCAGCTTCTCACCCGGGAGGGTGAAGCCCTGGCCATCGGAACCTGGACCGAGAAATCCCACGCTGAAAACTTCATGGCTCTGGGTCCGTTTAAAAATCTGATGGCCGCTGTCAAGGGCATGCTGAATGGAGAACCCAGGCCGACCATCTGGAACCAGGCCCTATACGCCAGCCGCTGACATCATCTTGAGTTGATGACACTCCACTCAGGAATATGGTAAACCACATCCCCAGTTTGTGATAATAACAGGGCTGGCTTAATTCTGTACTACTCGTTAACCTAAATATATCAATGGTTAACGAATTCGGCACCGATAATAAATCGCAGCTCCTCGCCCTGCTCCGGGACGGCACTTTGCCGATAAGCGGTAATAATCTCGGCAACCATATCGGAATCAGTCGGGTAGCGGTCTACAAGCAGATGCTGTCCCTGAAAGAAAACGGTTATCCCATTATCACAACCCGCCACGGATACATGCTCGGCCCTGAAAAAAATCTTCCCTTCACCAACTTGGAGTTCCGCCCGGAAGAGCACATCATGGTGGTGAAAACAATCGGGTCCACCATGAACGAAGCCCGCCGCCGGATCAATAAGAACCCGGGAGAAGACTTCACCCTGGCTGCAGAACGGCAGTCAGCCGGCCGCGGCCGCCGAAACCGGCCCTGGGATTCACCGAGCGGAGGACTCTGGGCCACACGGGTGATTCACCCGGGCGGATCCGCATTTCACATTCCACGGTATATCCTGGCGGCAGCGGCGTCTCTGGCCCGGCTGCTCCGGGATGACTGGAACATTGATGCCGTTGTTAAATGGCCCAACGATGTCCTGGTCGGTAGCAGGAAAATCGCCGGTATACTCGGCGAGGCCCGGATTACCGGCGACCGCATCGATTATCTCTCCCTCGGCCTGGGTCTGAATGTCAACAATATCGCCTCTCCGGGTGCTGCGGCCCTGAAGGACATCACCGGCCGGGAAGAGGACCGGCGCCGCCTGCTCAGAGACTGGGTCAGCGCCCTGGACCGCCTCCGCTCAACCGAAGAATTCAACAACGATGGCGATCCGGCTTGGTGGAACTCACTGATGACGGGAATCGGCG
>DAOVYP010000198.1 GCA_030635565.1 Spirochaeta sp.
GCCATACTGCACGTTCGGGGATTTGGATTCCGGAAAGTTCTTCGGTGGCTGCGGCATAGAGGTATTCGTTGAAATCGGGCTCTGGAACACAAATTCTGCAAACCAGCGGAAAATTCTGAATCCATTTACGCCGTTCCATCAGCTTCTCGAATCCGCGATGCAGATATCCGACATGGGTCTTCAGGTCGACAATCTCGTCACCGGAAATGATGAGCTCCAGGGACATGTTGCCGGTGACCCCGGGATGCTGGGGTCCCTGCCACACTTTCATGTAACGCCCGCTTTCCAGATCGAGGTTCTCGGCACCTCCGGTCTGGATGGGGTATTTTTCTCTGGCGCCTGTCACAGGTCGGCCCTCCCGGGGTATTGTGTTTTCTTCATATGATCCGCCGGATCGTTGGTTTCCCGTCCGGGTCTGGGGAAGTAGGTTTCTTCGGAGTATTTCTTCGTATCGAAATCCCGTCTCATTGGAGGAGGCCCTTCCCAGCTCTCAAGGGCAAAACTTTCCTCTACCCTCGGGCAGCCCGGAAACTCGATTCCGAACATTTCCCGAAGCTCTCTCTGATATGTGGCCACCGCGGCCCAGTGTCCGTGGGTCGACTCCATAACCGGATTCTCCCGGTCAATATAAGTTTTTATTCCCAGATCGTGCTTCGCCTCATGGTTACGGAGCATGTATACAAGCTCAAATTGACCTTCTTCGAGGCGATCGATACAGGTGATGAAGCTTAAATGAACATAACCCTGATGGTCCCTGAGGTATACCAATACATCGGGTATATCGACTTTGCCGCATTCCAGAAAAGCCAGATCATCCCGCTTTTCAACCAATTCTCCGATTTTATATCTGTGGTCGACTTCGGCCCTGAGGGCATTCATATCATTCATTATCACCCTCCCTACCAGTTGTAATCCGGCATGTTCCAGTCCTTGATAATCTTCTTCTGATTCGCTTTGTACCAGTCGAAGTTCCTCGCATAATCATTAGCACCTTCCGCCTCTCCTGCCATAATCTGCTTCTGGAGGGTCTTGATACCGGCCAGCAGGGCCTCGGGACGTGGCATACAACCGGCGATATAGACGTCGACAGGAATGTATTGATCCAGGCGGTTGATGGTGTTGTAGGAGTCCCAATACATACCGCCGTTTACCGTGCAGCTGCCCAGTCCCAGGACGAACTTGGGGCCCTGCATCTGCTCATAGCTCCGGACAATCCGCTTGAGGGTTTTCACCGAGGCGTAGCCGCCGATGACAAAGAGACCCGACTGCCTGGGAGTCGGCCGGGGCTGAATACCGAATCGGTACATGTCATAACGGCTCGTCATGAGAGGTCGGAGTTCGATGGCTCCGCAGCCGGTGCCGAAGCCCAGGATCCACAGGCTGTTGGCCCGGGCCCAGTTCAGAAAATTCTCCCAAATACCCTTCACCGGCTCGACGGCTTCCGGGCGGGCATCGCAGAAGTAGCCTTTATCGGATTCGGGCAGGTCGAGGTTGGGAAGTACGGTTTTGACTGATTTTGTTTTCATCTGATCTCTCTCTATATTCTTGCCAGGATCAAACCGGCCAGTCCGATGAGAGTCGGCACAAGAAGGAAGTACCGGATAGACTGCTCCGTCCGGAATCGGGGAAACGACACGCCCACGAATACGGTGACAAAATACAATAAGAAGGATTTCACCATCATGGTAATCACTCCGGAAATAACTCCCAGCCAGACCGGAACCATCGGCAGCAAAGCATCAAACAGCGAATATATGATTCCATCGGCGGCCGATGCACCGCCGAAGAAGAGGTTTACATAAAGGACAAGCTTTGCCGCATTGAAAATCGCCCGATTAGTCTGGAGCATACCCAGCAGACTGCTCTGGTACTCCGTAGGCGGCCCGATGGGAATTTCCTGTGGAGCAATGACGACACTGAACGGGTTGTGCATCGACATTCCGAGGAACGCGATAACCGCAGCTATCACGGCCAGTGGATTGGTCACCATAGTCCAATTGGCAATACCGCCCTGCTGCGCCTGCACAATAGTCGTAATCGACAAGCTATGGTGTTTCAAGGCCAGTGCAATGACAGCAAGACTGAACGGCAGCTCGAAAGCCGTCATCTGGGCCAATCCCCGGCTGACACCGATCGGGCTGTAAGGATGGCCCGATTGTCCGGCCCCGAGAGCCATACCCAGCTGACCGAAAAAGATGAAATACATCACCAGAAAGACGTCACCGGAGAAACTGAAGTTTGCAAACAGAGGCGACCCGAGTACGACTGGTATAAACAGGAAAGTTCCCAGTCCCCCGGCGAGCCTGAATACAGATCCGAGGTAGAACATCACACCGTGATAAATGGCCGTCCGCCTGGCGTTGTTCTTGATGACGTCGATATAAGGCTGATAGACCGGCTGACCGATCCTGCCCTGAACTCGGGCTCTGATTTGAGCCATGCTGCCCATCAGAAGAAATCCGAAGTTGGTAAAAATAAAGATTGACAGGGCGGCTGCCCCGATTTGTCCCCATAATGTCATGCGACTACCCCCGCAAAGAGAGCCACAGCTATCGTGAAGAGCACGATATGCAGGGCGTATGTCTGTCCGTTGCCCGTATAGAGACGCCGGAATGCTGATGAAACGGCATTGACTCCTTCGGCGGAACCTTCCCAGAACTTCCGGCCCACCGGCTTAAGTAAAAAACCGAGGGCTTTGCGGTAGGGCGCGAAGAAGTTGTGAGCATAGTGAGTCGTTTCCGGCCGGTGAGGACGTTCAGCGGCGAAAACGATATTGAACTGCTTCACCTTCTGCATTTTTTGCCTGCCGAGGAGCAGTATCAGGAGTGGAATCATAAAAACGCCCATAGTGACGTACATCACCCAGCTGCCGTCCCAGTAACCCAGGACACTCATGAGAGTGGAACCCTCAAAAGAAATAGTTGAAGGCAGCCATTCCCCGACTGACGCAATAATCGGCTTGAGGATGATTGACGGAAACGAACTGACGGCCATCAGGGCTGCCATGAGAATGACCTGGGGAATGATGAGCCAGAGGGGAGCTTCCCTGATTCCCGCCGAATCATCTTTTCGCTGTCCGAGGAAGATGGAATGGATGAGACGGAAAAGATACAGGAAGGCAATACCGCTGGTGAACATGGCAAGAGCCGCCTGCAATGGCCGTCCGCCTTCGATCAATGCTGAGTAGATGAGCCATTTTCCACCGAAACCGGATAATGGCGGTACGCCGGAAAGGGCAATAATGGCCATCAGGACGCTGATGAAAGTGATGGGCATGGGAACAATGAGCCCGCCCATCTTGTACATCAATCTGGTTTTAACCCTGTAGATGACACCGGCTATCGCCAGAAAGAGCATGGCCTTGAACAGGAAATGGTTCAGTGACAGATAGATGGCCGTAGTCCATCCGAAATGGTTAAAGAGGCTGAATGCCAGGATGATATATCCCACCTGACCGATGGAACTCCATGCCAGGGTGTATTTGATATCTTCCTGAAAAACAGCGATAAGGGTTGCGGCAAAAGCCGTCAGAGCCCCGATCCACCCCAGAAGATTGGAAAGTGATGCGAACGGGCCGCTCCTGAATGCTTCAAGCCACATCTCGGGACTGTCGAGCCCGAACATGCCCGGCAGAACCCTGATGCTGAATATCATCATGGCCCAGATTCCGGCTTTTCCGATAACCCAGGACCACTGGCTGGAACCACAATCATCGGCTTCGGCATAAGAACCGGGAAGCCAGATGTGCAGGCCAAGAGCCCCGCTTTTTGCCAGAAAGGCCATGACTGCAAGCGTTGCGGCCAGGGCGGGAGGAATAATCGATCCGACACCACCGGAAATCAGGATAGTCATCAACAGATACCCGCCGCCCAGGGCGAACAGTATTCCTGTTTTCGAAGGTTTGGCAGCCCGGCGCCCCTGAAGAACGATGAGTACCACACCAACGGACATGACTTCCCAGGCCATGAACATTTCAAGAGGAGTCGATGCGAGAACCAGAACTCCAAGTGAGAGTACCGTCATCAGGGAGAAGGCCCAGAATCCGGATCTTCTGTCTTTCCGATACAGACCGGCAAAGAGATTCAAGGCGCCGCCGCCGAGGAAAAGCATGGCGAAAATCTGATCGATACCCTCGGTGCGGGGCCATATCCACCATGCCGCGGCCGCCGATGCGAGAACAGCCAGAATCCCCCGGATTCTTCCCGGGAGGAACGACAGTATCAGCATCATTAAAGCCGCCGCGAAAGGGGCCATGGCAACGGGAGTCAGAACCCCGGCCAGGTATGCCCATAAAGCTGAAAGCCCCACGAGAAACAGTGCGGGCACGAGACCCCATAGGGCGGCGCCGTTACCCATCAGGCCGCCGGCTTCGATTGCAGCAGCATCGGTGAGAATGTCGGGACCGGCTCTTTCTCCGACAACCAGACTGTCACCGTTGGCGGCACCGGCGCCGCCATCGGCACATTCGCTCTTTATTTTTTTCACCAGCCATCCGAAAAGATAGGCTGCCTCGAAAAGGGATCCAAGGAACAGTGCGGCCAGAATCCACCAGGATCTGCCGCCGATCAGGACTTTGACAAGTTCCCACTTGGCGAAAAACGACGGGAAAGGAGGTAACCCCAGCAGGGCCATTACGAAAATTCCCGTAATCGCGGCGGGAAGAACACGGTGCAGGGTTCCGTTTCCCCCCTCACCTTTACTTCGATCCGCAAGACCCGAGAACCAGAACAGTCCGGCTTTGGCAAAGAGGTGGGTCAGCAGAAAACCGCCGACAATCAGCAGAGTCGTATCCCGGGTCAGCCCGGCATCCTGTATGGTAAACCAGGCGAAGAGGACGAGTCCCATCTGCCCGGTGGAGGAATATCCGAACATCCTCTTTTCATCTTTCTGCCGGAGTCCCATCAGGTTGGCGAACAGGAATGTGAGGATTCCGACAGCTCCGAGAACTGAACCCAGACGCGGGCCCAATAGCGGGCTGATCTTGGTGAAGGCAACGAATACCGCTGAGGCCTGTACCGAAGAAAGCAGCGCGCCGATTCCCGACGGGGCTTCCTGATACGCATCAAGAGCCCAGCCGTTTGCGGGAAAGGGTTTAAGTTCGATAATCATGGCCAGGGCCAGAAAAAATAC
>DAOVYP010000201.1 GCA_030635565.1 Spirochaeta sp.
CATGTGGCCGACCGGGTCACTATTCTCCGGGACGGACAGTGCATCACCACTCAACCCCTTGAAAAGCTCAGCACCGATGAAATAATACGCCACATGGTGGGTCGACAGCTCACCGAACAGTATCCCCAGGCCGATATCACCCCCGGTGAGGAGATTCTACAGGTGGAAGACCTCACAAAAGAGGGACTATGCAGGGATGTGAGCTTCTCTGTGAAGAGCGGCGAGATCGTCGGGTTCACCGGGCTGGTCGGGGCCGGACGTACCGAAATAATGGAGCTTATCTACGGCCACAGAAAGAAAGATTCCGGCCGGATACTCTTCCGCGGCGAGGAAATCAACCCCCGCAGTCCCAGGGACGCGGTACGAAAAGGCATCGGTCTCATCCCCGAGGAACGAAAAAAACATGGGCTCATTCTGGGCCTCTCGGTCTTCGATAATGCGGCCATCACCGTTCTGGAACGGTACTCCAGATTCGGTTTACTGCAGAGAAAACTCATCACCGGAAAGGTGAAGAAAATGATAAATGACCTCGCCATTAAAACCCCGTCAACGAAGCAGAAAACCCAGAATCTCTCAGGAGGCAATCAGCAGAAGGTGGTGCTCTCCAAATGGTTCATCCGGGACTGCGACCTCTATATCTTCGATGAACCCACTCGAGGCATCGACGTGGGTGCAAAAGTTGAAATCTACAAACTCATGCAGAGTCTGGCCGGTAAAGGCGCCGGTATCATCATGGTTTCCTCCGAGCTGACGGAAATCATGAACATGAGTGACCGCATCGAAGTCGTTTACGACGGTCGCATCGTCAAGGAATTCGCCAAAGGCGAAACCGACGAGGAAGAGGTGATGGAATACTCCCTCGGCCTACGTGAAAAAGGAGTTCCCGCATGAAAAGCCCCGACATCAAGCACATCATGAAGAACTACGGGATTGTCATCGCGTTCTTATTCATCTGCGTCATTCTGTCCATCCTCTCACCGGTGTTCCTCACCAAAATCAACATCATCAACATCATCAGGCAGACATCCATTTACGGCATCATGGCCGTCGGCATGACCTTCGTCATACTCACCGGAGGTATCGATCTTTCGGTGGGATCACTGCTTGCCATATCCGGCGTCGCCTGCGCCGGGATGCTCCATGCTGGCTACGGTCCCTTCCCGGCCTTCGTGGTGACTCTGATAGTGGGAACCTTCTTCGGTCTGGTGAACGGATTCATCATCAATGCCGGTAAAATCACTCCCTTTGTCGTCACCCTCGGAATGATGAGCATCGCCCGCGGCCTGACGATGATATACACCCGGGGTTACCCCATTTCCGGTTTCGATGAAGGCTTCCGGAAAATCGGCGGCGGTTATGTCCTCGGTATTCCGATTCCCATCATCATCTTCATCGCCACCGTCGCCTTTGCCTGGCTCATCCTCACACAGACCCGGCTGGGACGCTACACCTATGCCATCGGCGGAAATGAGGAAACGGTACGGCTTTCGGGGATCAACGCTCCGTTCTTCAAAACCCTCATCTACGGCATATCCGGGCTCACGGCGGGAATCAGCTCCCTCATCCTCACTTCCCGTCTCAACTCCGCCGAACCCATCGCCGGAACCGGCTACGAGCTCGATGTTATCGCCGCCGTCGTTATTGGCGGTACCAGCCTCGCCGGTGGCCGTGGGGCGATCTGGGGCACCTTCATCGGCGCCCTGCTGATCGGCGTCATCAACAACGGCATGAACCTTCTCGGCATTACGGCATACTTCCAGCTCGTCGTGAAGGGCATCATCATCATCGGTGCCGTCCTTCTGGACAGGCTCCGGGATTAAGAAAGAATTACGGAGTAAGTCATGAGCAAATCAATCATTCAAAACGCATTCGACGCCGGGAAAGGCATCCTGCGGCTGGCTCCGACCTGGGTACCCCGGGTATTCTGTGTACCGGGGCGGCGCATCAAGCTCCATCCGGACGACTATTACGCTCTGGGAGGCAAGAGAGGCGGCATCGACGAGCGATGGTTCTCCTCCACCACCCCGGCGGACAACGGTCCCGATACAAGTGAAAACGAGGGATTGAGCTTCATCGTTTTCGAAGACGGCGGAAAAACCGAACAGGTCCTGCTCCGGGATGCCGTTGATGAACTCAAGGGCGATCTCATAGGTAAGAGGCTCTGGGACAGCTATGGCAAGTGGCCCATGTTTTCCAAGTTCTTCGACAATCAGGGCCCCCTCCCCCACCACATCCATCATCGGGACGAGCATGCCGCACTGGTGGGAGAGATGGGTAAGCCCGAGGCCTATTACTTCCCGCCTCAACTCAACAACCATGGCGGGGATTTTCCCTACACATTCTTCGGTCTGAACCCCGAAACCACCCGGGAACAGGTGAAGCAGGCCCTGATGGACTTTACCAGGGGGGATAACGGCATAACCAACCTGGCTCCGGCCTACAAACTGGTTCCCGGAACCGGTTGGAATGTCGCCCCGGGCATCCTCCATGCCCCGGGAAGCCTCTGTACGTATGAGCCTCAGATGGCCGCCGACGTGTATGCCATGTATCAGTCCCTGGTAAACGACCAGATTCTCGACGAGTCGCTGCTCTGGAAAAACACACCGGAAGACAAGATCGGCGATTTCGACCACCTGGTGGATGTCATCGACTGGGAACTCAACATCGATCCATTGTTCTATGAGCACAACTTCATGGCACCACGCCGGGTTGCGGCACCTGAAAAAATGGACGGTTATATCGAGAACTGGGTCTGTTACAAAACAACGGCCTTCAGTGCCAAGGAACTCACCGTCAAACCCGGCCGGACCGTCACCATCAGGGATGCCGCCGCCTACGGTATGTACGTTATCCAGGGACATGGCAGCTTTGGTGACTGGGACGTGGAAACCCCGGCCCTTATCCGATACGGCCAGCTCACCAACGACGAATACTTCGTCAGCGAGCAGGCTGCCAAAGACGGCGTGAACATCAAGAATGATTCGAAATGCGACGATCTGGTGATCCTCAAGCATTTCGGAGCCGGTAATCCCGACCTGACCGTGGACGACTGGCAAGCATAAGAAAACTCAAGAGGAATGAAAATATGAACAACCCATTAGGAATACATTACGGCAGCTTCGTGAAAGATTGGGGGGAAGATGAACTCCCCCTCATAGCTAAGGTGAAGAATCTTGGTTTTGATCTTTTCGAGTTCGGTGCCCCGTGGCTGGTGGAACAAAGCGACGACGGCATAACCGCATTCCGCAGGGAAGCCGAAGACAACGGTGTGCAATTGGCCGTGAGCCTGGGTCTCACTGCGGCTCAGGATATCAGCTCCACCGACGCCTCGGTCCGAAAAGTCGGCCTAAATTATCTGACAGATCTGGCCCGGGCCATGACTAAAGTCGGTGCCGGTATGTGCAGCGGCATCATCCATGGTGCCTGGAACAGCAAGATCGACAGCTATGACGAAAAATCTGCACGGTGGGACAATAGCGTCAGATCCATGAAGGAAGCCTGCAATGTGTTTGCAGACGAAGGTGTGATTTTCGATGTCGAAGTGGTGAATCGTTTCGAGAATTTTCTGGTGAACGACTGCGCCGAAGCGATGAGATACCTCGATGATGTGGATTCCCCGCAGCTGGGCATTCACCTGGATACCTTTCATATGAACATTGAGGAAGATTCCATGGTGTCTCCTGTTATTCTGGCCGGCAAGCGCATGAAGCACTTTCACATCGGTGAGAATAATCGTAAGTTCCCCGGTTTGGGCAACATGCCCTGGAAGGAAATTTTCGCGGCTCTGAAAGCCGCCGATTATGAAGGTCCCATCGCCATGGAACCATTCGTTCGCCCCGGCGGTGAAGTCGGCTCAGCCGTAAGTCTCTTCCGGGATTTAATGGACCTCAGTGATTACGAAAACGACATCCGACGTTCCGTTGACTTCGTCCGAGCCCTGATGGTATGAAGTACAGTACCATCACCGGGTCGTTGAACAACATCGGCGACCGCTACATGTCCGGGGGCTACAAACGCCCCTACAAATATGAGGAACTCATCGCCGAACTTATAAAGATGAATGTCCTCGACGGTGTGGAGCTCAGCTTCTCTACCGAAGGCGGCGTGGAGTCCGACGAAGCCACAATCAGACCTCTGCTGGAAGCCAACGGGCTCGTACCCTCTTTCGTCAATTCCTCCCTGTTCGGCGAACAGAAATGGATGTACGGATCTCTCTCTTCTCCGGACAAGGCCGTTCGTGAGCAAGCAATTTCCGACACCAAAGAAGGGCTGGATTTCACCCGGGCTGTCGGTGCCGCCGGATACAATCTCTGGACTGGGCAGGACGGCTTCGATTATTCGTTCCAAACAGACTACCAGAAACAATGGCAGGATTTCTCCGCGAGTCTGGCTGTCCTTTGCGATTACGCTCCGGATATCAGCATCACCATGGAACCCAAGCTACGGGAACCCCGTAACCGGTCCCTGGTGGATACCGTCACCACCGCCCTGCTAATTTGTGCTGAAGTGAACCGGGACAACCTGGGGCTCACCATTGACGTAGGACATACTCTCCAGTCAGGCGGAAACATGGCCCGGGATCTGGATATGGCTCTTAAATCCGATCGTCTTTTCAACATTCATGCAAACGATAATTACGGTTCCTGGGATGACGATATGATTGTGGGATCTGTACGATTACCTGAGTATCTCGAAATGTTTTATGTTCTTGCCAAGCGGGGATATGACAAGTGGATCTCAGTGGACATCTTTCCCTACAGGGAAAATCAGTTCGAAGCCGTGCGGGAGAGTATTCTGTTCATGGAAACCTATGCTAAACTGGTAAACAGAATCGGGATGAAGAAACTCGATGATCTCATCGAAGGTCAATCAGCCACAGAAATGATGAAATTAATCCGGGAGAGTGTATTTTCTGTGTGATAATCCTACGATTCAGGGATTTGACTGGATTTACGTATTTTACACTCAAAATCAACAGTAATATTTCTAACGGGTAATTCAGGCATTTTTCTTCCTTCTAGAAAAACCTATCCAACCATGTGACCGATTTTCTTGCATGGTTGAGAAAC
>DAOVYP010000265.1 GCA_030635565.1 Spirochaeta sp.
ATTCTCGGCGATGTTTCCACCGATAAAGCAGGCTTCAAGGCTCATGGGATAGCCGGGAAAAAGGAGGCCCCGTTCCTGCACCATAGTGGCGAGATCGTTGGTTACCATTCCGGCTTCCACCTCGGCCACCATGTTATCCACGTCCAGCTCGATGAGGGAGTTCATCTTTTCCACCGATAAAAGGATGCCGCCGAAGCTGGGAATGGCTCCCCCGGAGAGTCCCGATCCGGCTCCACGCGGGGTGACGGGGATGTTCTCCCGGTTGGCCAGTTTCATCACCTCGGCTATCTGTTCTGTGCTCGTTGGCAGTACCGCGACTTCGGGAAGATGTCCGTATTCAGCGGTGTCGGTTTCGTCGTGGGAATAGGCTTCCAGCCGTTCTTCGTCCACGATGACGTTGGCGGGTCCCAGGATGGTTTGTAATTCGGCAACGATTCGGGGGGTGACCTCGGCGTAGGGTGAGTCGGAGGGCCGGGTTGGGGGCTTAGCCGGCGCCTCGGTGGGGGCGGCCTCTTCAGAGTGTGGAGCCGCCGGTGTTGCCGTCGTTGCGATGGAGTCTGCCGTGGTGCCGCCGAGCTGCTTGAGCAGTTCGGGCATCACCTCGAAGAGATCGCCCACGATACCGAAGTCCGCCACCTTGTGGAGCATGGCTTCGGGATCGGAGTTCACCGATACGATGGTTTCGCAGGTTTTGATACCTGCCAGATGCTGAATGGACCCGGAGATACCGGCTCCGATGTAGAGCCGTGAAGAGATGGTTTTACCGCTCAAGCCGATCTGATGGGGGTAGCTGATCCAGCCACGGTCCACCGCGTCCCGTGTGGCACCGACTTCACCCTCCAGCCGCTTTGCGAGGTCACCCAACATCTGGAAATTCTCAGGTTTTTTAAAACCCCGCCCCCCGGCCACAACAATATCGGCTTCCTCGATATTCACAAAACCCGTCTCACCCCGGCGATAGCCGGTCACTTGAACCCGGGAATCCATGAGCGAATCCTCCACAGGCACTTCGATAATATTTCCGGTGCGGGACGGATCTGCGTCCATGGGCTTGTTGGACCTGGGCCGGATGGTGGCCATCTGGGGTCGATGATCGGGAGTTTTAATGGTTGCCATGATGTTGCCGCCGATGGCAGGGCGGGTCTGGAGCAGATTGTCGGTACCCGGCTCGATGGCCAGCTCAGTGCAGTCCGCGGTGAGACCGGCATGGGTCTTTACCGCCACATGGGGCATCAGGGTGCGGCCCAGGGTAGTGGCCGAAGCCAGGATGATGGCGGGATTCCAGGTCTTGATGAGATTCTGCAGCACTTTACTGTAGCTCTCGCAGGTGAACTCGGCTAATTCCGGGCGCTGGAGGGAGTACACCTCATCGGCACCCCGATGGATGAGGCACTGCATTTCTTCTTCACTCACCCCGTCTCCGATAAGAACCGAGGCGAGTCTGGTGTCCAGGGAATCGGCCAGGGAGCGGCCCCGGGCAAGGAGTTCGAAGGAGACATCTTTGAGTTTTCCGTTGTGCTGTTCGGCTATGGTCCAGACAAACATACCTGATCACTCCTGATATCGTTTGATTTGAACTGTATATTCCGGAGCTGTTGATATATGCGTTTTCTGAATTTTCATACCAGCGGCCTTCTACACCAGTTCCCGGACTTTCAGGAAATCAATCAATTCGGTAACCGCGGCAGAGGGATCTCCATCGACTTCGATGATTTTGCCGCCTCTTGTCACTTGGGGCGTGCGGATTTTCACAACCTTTGTGGGCGAGCCTCTAAGACCGAGAAATGAGGGTTCCAGCTCCATATTCTCCGAGTTCAGAAGATGAATCTCAGTAGTTATGGCCCTTTTCTTACCCTCAAGAGTGGGGAGCCTGGGCTCGGCAATCTCCTTGACGACGGTGAGCAGGGCGGGAAGAGTGAGGGTGAGTTGCTGGTAGCCGTCTTCCATCAGGCGCTCAACGGAAAGGGTTTTTCCGGGGGCCTTGTCTGTTGGTGGAGCGTCGATTGACGGAGCAATATCCTGCGGAGCGATAGATGAAACGTAGGTGGCCAGGGATACATCCAGCCAGGCCGCGATTCCCGGCCCCACCTGGGCGGTGTCCCCGTCGGTAGCCCGTTCACCGCAGATAATAAGATCGTATTCCCCGGCGGCTTTGATGGCCTGAGAAAGAATGTAGGAGGTGGCCCAGGTGTCCGAGCCGCCGAATTTACGATCGGAAACCAGAAAGCCACTGTCACAACCCATGGCAATGGCTTCTCTCAGTGCGATCTCCGCCCGGAGCGGCCCCATACTTATGACATGGACGGTTCCGCCGGTATTATCCCTGAGCCGCAGGGCGGCTTCGATGGCGTAGAGATCCAGGGGATTCACCACCGCTTCGGATCCCGAGCGGACGATGGTGCCGGTCTCGGGATCCATTTTGACATTGGAGGTTTCGGGAACCTGTTTGATGGGGACGATGATTCTCATGTTGGTATGATAAATGGTAAAACTGACTGCGGTCAAGTAATAAATGACTTCGGTCAGTTATTGAGTGATTAACTTGCTGTGTTAACGCACTGCCAGTCGGCAGTTTGATCGATCATCACCATCATACAGGGTCAGGGCTCTATCAAGGTTCTGCTGATACTTGTCATTCGTTGATTTTTGTCCTCCGGAATTTGACAAAACTTCATTATGGTATAATATCTATACCGTGGAATTTGAGTATAACGGTAAGAAAAGTGTCTCAAACAAGAAGAAACATGGTATTGATTTTATTGAAGCTCAGAAATTATGGGAGGATGATGATAAGATTATCTTTCCTGCTCGTTCCACAGAAGAAGAAAGATATATTCTTATTGGCATTATGGAAAATAATCATTGGTCGGCAATATACACTGTTCGAAATGAGAAAGTCAGATTAATTTCTGTTAGAAGATCAAGAAATGAAGAGGAGGAATTGTATGAAGGCTAAAGATCTGGATAAACTCTTTGACAGTGGTGAAGTTGACATTACACCTTATCTTGACCTCTCAAAGGGGCATCGGCCTGATCAGGAATTAAAAAGAGTCAATGTAGACTTTCCCATCTGGATGCTGCGAAAACTGGATCACTCTGCAAATAGATTAGGTGTCCCCCGTCAGTCCTTGATTAAGGTTTGGCTGGCAGAACGTATCGCTAAAATGTGATATTCAGCCACAAACTGAGGTTATTCCATTTACAACGCTATCTGCCCCAAATCTGTCCCCCAGATGTAAAATCGCTTGTGTGAAGGGGACTTTGCCAGGCTGCAGAAACGTCATGTCGGTTTGAGTAATCTGACTCATAATCTGTGGTTGTCAGCCTCGATCGCCGCTGAAAATCGCAGAGTAGAAGAGGAAATCGTTCAGAAAACCGGCTGATGTAGTATTTGAGAATGAAATGATAACAACCTTGTATAAAACCTGAGGTAAGGTGTGCCTCAAATATCAGGAATTTGTACTGGAAAAAATATTTTTCCGGAGATTAAGTGTCTTACCGATTCGTCTTAGACCTGAGGAACAATCCTGACACTCATCAATAAATGGTATCATACCCCCCAAGGCAGAGCCCTGGACCCGGAGTCGCTTGAGCGATTCCCTTCCGCGGCAAAGCCGCGGGGTATGAAACCATTCGTTCCCTCACTCGCTCGGAAATACCCTTGGGTACTTCTCTCACTCTGTTCGGGAATAAAAAAACAGGCGGGGCCGCACCCCACCCCAGGTAAAATATTCACATACAGCTGATAAACTCAACAGTCGAGGATCGGAATTCTGCCGGGACTTAAACTCCCTTCTCCAGCTTCAGGGTCTCTGAAGGCTGATCGCACACTTCCGTGGGTCCGTAGTACTGGATAGCGCCGGGGAAGGCGTAGTCGGTTTCCACCGCCCATTTGTCCCGCTGAGCTGCGAAGGCCTTGAAAGGAGTTCCGTTGAGCTCAACAAGGGCTTTACGGATGACGGGTTTACGTTCCCCATGGCGCTGCTCCATATTCATCATCATCGTCAGAGGCACCCCGCCGGGAATCCACTGATCCGCAGGCTTATGGAGGTCGGAAATATTGGAAATGTACCCGGTGAGTTCTGCCGAGAGCAGCAGGAAGGACGAGTATCCAAGACCGTAGCAGTAGTCGGCATCAAAATTGGTGGGGAAGGCGCAGCGTCCCTCATAACCGAAGAAATGAGCCAGAGTACTGAACTTACCGTTGTACTCGCCTTTGTGTTTCAAACGATCGAGGCGTTCACTCACCAATTCAATCAGGAGTTTTTCAGTTTCAATTCGGGATACCTGGAC
>DAOVYP010000056.1 GCA_030635565.1 Spirochaeta sp.
ATATTGAAGACTATGAAGAACATCTGGAAGATTATGAGGCTGACTTGAAGCGACAATATGGTATGATGGAAGCAATGCTCAATCAGCTGGAAAACAGTTCCCAGGAACTGGATAACTTCAACCGCCAGCAAAACAGCAGCCGTTGAGAGGAGCCGAAATGACCATCACCATCAATGGGGATAACATCAACTACACCCTTGAAGAGGAAAAGACCGCCGGGGATGTCCTCAACGGTCTCAGTTCCTGGCTGGAAGAATCGGGATTGCTTGTCGGAGGAATATTGCTTGATGACAAAGCCGTACCTCTAGGTGGTACAGAATGGCGAAACCGGCCGGTGGGAGACATCAACAGCTTCTCAGTTGAAGCCGTGAGTATCCGTGAAGGACGCGTTCGTCAGCTTGAAACCGCCCGGGACTATTTCATCCTTCTCAAGAGCGCCGTGGAAGCCGGAGATGAAAAGGCTCTGAAAGACCTTGCGGATGGATTTGATGATCTGAAGCGCATCCTGCCTCACCTTCTGAACGAGGGTCCCCACCCCTCCATCATGCCCCATCTCGAAGAGACGCTGGGAAAAGGGTTCCAAAACGACGGCGGCACCGTAGCGCTGGAAGCGGCTCGGCTGGCCATTCTACTGGACAGTCGCTGCAGGGAAGTCGCAGACCCTGAGGCGGAAGCCGGATCCGCGGCAGCGGCACTGGCCGCAATGGCCGAAAGCCTTGACGATGTAGCGGTCCATCTGCAGACAGGCAAGGATAAACAGGCGATGGAAACCATTATCCGCCTGACCGAGTTTCTGCAAACCTTCATGAGATCACTTTCCTGGATTGGCGGCAGTCAGGAAATAAAGCAGATTGCCGATGACATGAATGGAATCATGGCTGAGCTTGAAGAAGCCCTGAAAGCCAACGATACGGTACTCATCGGTGACCTCCTGGAATATGAAATCAAACCCCGTCTTCTGAACCTACCTGAGGCATTATCATGATGCGGATACCCCTGCTGCAAAGCTCGTTTTATCAGAATCAAACGGACTGGAAAACAGTGGCGATACTCGGTGGTTTCATAGCCGCCGCTATTCTGGCTCTCATCCTCTACAACCGTAACTCAATGGGACCCACTAAGGGACGAAGCGGGAAAAGATTCAGCACCCGCATATTCAGGCGTGAAGCGACGGCTATCGGCCTGACGAAATACCAGACCCGGCTCCTGCAAAGTTTCATCAAGATGTATCAGGTTCGACGTCCATTCAACCTGCTGTCCAACACGAGAGAACTGAATATCACCCTGGGAAAGGCGCTCAGGGATATCGAACATATGGAAGACAAGGAAGCGGTTATAGAACAGCGAAAACTGGAAATATACCGGATCAAACAGCGTATCGACCGTATCTTCGCCGATACCAACCGGATGGCCAGCACTAAACAACTCAGACTCGGCCAGAATATTACTTTTCAGCAGGAAAACAGCAACCGCTTCACATCGGTGATTACGGCAAATCTCAAGGAATTCTACTGCGCCCAGGTTCCCCTAAATTATGGTGGAGAGCTGGTCAAATGGCGTAAAGGCAGTAAAATCAAGCTTTTTATCTGGGGCGTGGACGGTGAAGAGATGGTCTTCGATTCCAAAGTGATGGGCTACACCAGCGTTAAGCATATCAACAGCGTCATGCTTCAACATACGAACCGGGTGAACCGGGCCATAATGCGGAAATATCGCCGCCGCCCCGTGAAGGGACAATGCTCTTTTTATCCTGTACGAATCGTCGAAAAAGGAAGCGGGCGTAAAGTCACCCGGCAGGCCATGGTTGTTACCAATCAGGGCCGCTTCGGTTCCATGATAGATGTCTCCGCCGGCGGTTGTGCTCTCACAAGCCACAAACCCCTGCCCAGGGGAGAGTTGATCAAGATAAGTTTCGAACCCCAGAGAGGCAATCAAATCGTGGCTTTCGGCAAGATCGTTGACAATCAGATGGTGAGTAGAAGTAAAACAACCCTGCATGTCATGTTCACCCGGGCGTCGAGCAAGAACATGAACAAGATAAATGAATACGTCTATGACTTCAGCTGATACCTCAAAAATCCAACTTGACCCATGGTCCTGGCTGTAATTATCATTAATGACTCATGAAGGTTCACAGCATAGATCAACTGACCAGGAAAGATATCCCTCTTTATTACAGGAACGAATACGAAGGCCTCGGGTATATTGAATATTCTACAATCGAGAGGTGCCGTGTACCCCTGGAATTCACAGTGGAAATAAAACCTTCAGGAAAAAGAGTTGTCGAAATCAACAACCACCTGCAAAGTAGGTGGTTTGGGGGTTGCGCCCCCAAAGGGGGCTTACGGTGCTGCAAAAGCCGCCGAACTTTGGAACCAGGAATAAAGGCAAAGCCTTTTCCCTTACCGCCACCAGAGGAGGCGGCTTCCGCTCTAGTGAAACCAGAACACAAGACGCTGAAGAAACAAGAGACGTCGGCAGACGGCTTGGGGAAACTCTTCAACCCGGCGACATCGTGGCGCTGACCGGTCCCCTTGGGGCCGGAAAGACCGTATTCGCTCAAGGAGTGGCTGAATCCCTTGGAATCGGCGAACCGGTCACCAGCCCGACTTTCACCCTCATCAGCGAATACGAGGGCAACATGCCCTTTTACCACATGGATCTCTACCGCCTGGGCACTCCTGATGAATTCGTATGGCTGGGAGTGGAGGAAATGCTCAACGGAAGCGGTGTGAGCCTCGTGGAATGGAGCGAAAAGGCCGGGGAAGAACTGCCCGAGAGAGCAATTCATGTCAGAATAGAATTCAGCAATGACGGCGGACGGATTATCGTCATCAGCAGACCCGGCGGGGAAGCCGCATGAACGTACTTGCACTGGAAACATCGGGGCGCGTCCTCACCGTGGCGCTCAAGACAAACGATCAGTCCCTGGAACTCACTGTGGATCGGGGATTCAAGCACGGTGAAACTATCATGCCGGCTGTATCTCTTATAGTGAACCTGGCGGGCATCACTCCGGAAGATCTGAATCTGGTAACCTGTTCCGCGGGACCGGGTTCTTTCACAGGCCTGAGAATCGGAATGGCAACCGCCAAGGGTATCGCCAGGGGAGCCGACTGTCACCTGAAAGCTGTTCCCACCCTGCCCCTGCTTGCAGCGGGACGGGAACACTGGCCGGGACTCGTAGTGCCGGTGATGGACGCCCGTAAGAATCGGGTTTATACCGCGGCTTTCCGGGCGGGAAAACGCATCAGGGATGATGTGGATATGGCTCTGGATGAATTTCTACGATCCCTGCCGACCGACGAACAGGTTCTGGCGACCGGCCCGGATGCCGGGATAACCGCCGGTTTCGATCGAGTCACGGTAGACCCCCTGCACGCGGCCGGCCGGGGAAGAGCCATGATTGAAGCTGCAGTCATTGCTCTGGAAGCAGAGGGACCCGATCCTCCGGATCTGGGACCTGTTTACCTTCGTCTCAGTGAAGCTGAAGAGGCATTGGAACACACAAGTGAGTGATGACGGGCTTCTCAGGAGTTTGCAATCCATCGATGACGAGAGTGAAGCGGAACTCCTGGATGTGATCGATGATGAAGAAGTAAGTGGTATTGATCCGCTTCCCGTCGATTCCATCAGCAGTATCTCGAATGAATGGCTGATACAGAAAAACCGTCTCGAAGTGCCTTTGGTTCTGATGGATTCACAATTGACCATCCGCTGGCGTAATGATGCCTTCCGGACTTTCCGTGAAACAAAAGGACTGGAATACCGTGGACGCCCATTCCATGCGCTCTTCTCAACATTCGCTGAACATGTTTCAAGGGAAGAATTGATTGTATCCCTGAAAAATCCGGTAAACGGTTTCGGCTGGAACGGCCGGGTTACCGGCCGGGGTCAGGAAAATCGTCAGTTTATTGCAGAAATCAATATAATCCCTCTTGAATACGAAGAAGACGATCAACCCGAGTGGTACCTGGCCGTTATCACCGATGTAACCGAATCGATAAAGGCGGTGGTGAGAGCGAATTTTGACAGCATTCTCCAGGCTTCCCTGCTTAAGGACGAAGATACCGGAAACCATGTAGAACGGGTAAACGCCTATTCACGGGCTATCGCCGAAAAACTCAAGGGACAATTGAGATGGATGGATACAGATAACAATTTTGTGGATGACGATTTTATTGAAGAAATCGGAATCCTCGCGGCGTTTCATGATGTGGGCAAGATCGGCACACCTGAAGTGATATTACTGAAAAACGAAAATCTTAATGAAGAAGAATGGAAAGTGATGCGGGAGCACCCCATCAACGGGGCCCTTATACTTGATGTTCATTCAAGCCCGATGGTAAAGGAAATCGCCCGATCCCATCATGAACGATGGGACGGCAGCGGATACCCTTTCGCTCTTGCCGAAGACGATATTCCGCTGGCCGGACGTATCGTCGCCATCGCCGACGTCTATGACGCCTTACGAACCAGAAGACCCTACAAGGAGCCCTACAGTGAAGAGAAAGCTTACGGAATCATCGTTTCGGACTCCGGAACTCATTTCGACCCCTCATTGATTGAGGTTTTCAAGGATCTGAGAGATGATTTCAACCGGATTTTCAACAGTATGTCGGATGAATAGGTTTATCGGTCCTCACCGGGCAAATCCAAAGCGGGGAGGTCGACCGGGGCGGCCGCGGCGGCCTTGTTCTCGGCCTGTATCGCCTGAAACACCTCGTTTCTGAACACTTTCACATCCCTGGGAGCCTTGATACCCAGTTTCACCTGATCGCCCTTGATGTCTACGATGGCCACTTCGATGCGCCCGTCGATAATAACACTTTCATCCTTACGGCGTGACAGTATCAGCATGCGTCCTTCCCGGTCGCCATTTCCTCAAGGATGTTGTGTCTGACATGCCATTTATCATTTAAGGAGATGCACTGCCGGCCCTCCCGGCTTTCCTTGTTGATGATAACGGGTCCCTGAAGATTAGCGGTCATGTCCTGACGGTCTTCGGGAATGGTGACGATGGCGAACTGAAGGAAACGATCATCATCAGGACCATCAAGACCGAGATCTTCGAAGTCCTGCGGATCTATTTTCGCGTCATAATCCGAACGGATGACTTTCGGATCGATGAGAACGAACGCCACTTCCCTCACCTCAATAGATTGAAGCCAGTAAAACGGCCTCTGCCGTGCATCCATCAGTATATAGTCTCCCAGACCCTCAAAACCGTAGAGACCGAAGGGCAGGGTTATCCGCTGCCGCTCATCAACTTCAACCGGGCCGTAGGCCTTGGTATCAACTGTCATCATGATCACCTCAGGAAATCCATCAGGGTGGGCTGCAGAATCCTGCCGGCCACCTGATACGCGGCCTTCTGTGTGTATTCGATCATGCTCATTTCCGTAATAGCCTCAGTAAGATCGAGATCGGCCAGCAGGGATTTCCAATCAGATATGGCACCGACTTCTTCTCCAAGACGTCTTGTAGTGATCTGAAGTCTTTCATTTTTCGACCCGAGGTCGGCGAGGTTTCTCAACAGAGAATCCAGACCTTTGTCCAGGCCACCGACGATTGCACCACCGACCCTGTCCTGGTCTCCTTCCAGCAGTGCGTCCCGCAGGGCCAGGCCCTGGTCGAAAAGACTACCACCGGTGACGATGGCATCGGCATGCCAATTGGACGGGGGCAGTGTTCCTCCGGCATCGGTGAGTAAACCCATATCAATCAGTGCCGTACCTTCGGCGGGCTCGATCCAGATCTGATGAGGTACTGTCGTTTCGAGGTTGAGAGAGCCGGTTACCGGATCCAGAGAAGCTTTGACGGCAGCTCCGGCATTGTTGATTTTTCTTACTACACTGTGAATGTTGTCACCGGGTTCGAGATTTACTTCCCTGCCGTCAATGAGGAAACGATTTGTTTCGGTTACGGTGAATCCCTCGGTATCATTGGCACCGAACACCTGCTGATGCTCGGCCCAGAACACTTCGTTTCCCCTGAGATTGGTTTCCACGGTCTGACCGTCGGTTATCTCCATCCGGCTGCGGGAGAGATCTCCGGCATAGGCAATTCCGGTGATGGCCGATCGACTCATACCGGGGATTCGTCCGTTTTCTATCAGGAAAGGAGGTGTGGAAACATCATCACCGGCAAACAGGTACTGACCATCTCCGCCCTTGGCATTCACCACAATTGCGAGTTCAGACAGAAGTGCGTTCACCTCAATGGCCATATAACCGAGGTTTTCCTTGCTGTATGTTCCTGTGGCACCCTGAATCGACAACTCTCTGAGTCTTTGAACAATAGTGATGGCCTCGTTCATATAACCTTCCGCCTGAGACCATCGCCCCCGGACATAGTCGATATTTTCAAGATACCGTTCCACACGCTTCCCGGAGGAGTCCAGCCGGGTGATATGAGCGGCATCCACGGGAGCGTCCCTGAGATTACCGATGGCCCGGCTTGATGCGATACCCCGCTGTACCTGATTCATCCGGAAATCCCTTTCGGACATCCGGAACCGGCTATCGAGCATCGGCATATACGTGCTTATACGTTGCATTTATTACACCCCCATCCTGTTGATTATGGTGTCGAGCATTTCATCAATCGTTGTAATGAATCGTGCGGCGGCATTATAACCGTGCTGAAATTTAATCATCTCCGTGAATTCCTCATCCAGATTCACACCGGATACCGACTGCCGCAGATCTTCCAGTTCCTTCATCACCAGGTCTTGACTTTCCCTGGTCTGGGCCGCCACTTCACCTTTGAGACCGATATCCGCGGCGGCAAGTGCGAACCAGTCATCGAAGGTGCTGCTCCGACCCGCCATCACCGGCCGGTGTCGAAGCTGGGCAATATCCTGGGCACCCCGATTGTCTCCTCCGGAAGGCGCCCGGCCGGTGTCACTCAGGGCCGATGCTATTTTTGAGGGATCTGCGACTAATTCATCATTCACCCGCAACCATCCGGAGGGGTGACTCAATGGGGAAATGGAATACGCGACACCACCCGGGCGGAGGGCCAGAACTGCATCCGGGCCTTGCCAGTCGTATGCCGCATCCGGACCGCTGCCCCCGAGAAGACCGGCATAGCCGGCCAGGAACTGCCCTGAATCCTCCACATGACGAATCACGAAATCGGGATTGTCAATCCCCTCGGTTATTCCGGCGCGGAGTTCCAGCCGACCCTCACGATCCAGTCGGGCGGTGACTTCCGCGGTGGAGAAATTGATTCGGTCGATTACCATTTCCACGGTATCCATAGCTGTATACCGGATGTTTACCGGACCATTGCTGCTATCGAGAGTAATTGTGCCGGTAAAACCGACAGGTGCTGCGGGATCCATGGAATTGATACCGGTGAGTCTGTAGACATAGGTGGAATCCAGCTCACCGTCACCACTTCGGTCGTAATTACCCGAAAGGTTGTCCACAAATGGGTATTCCCGGAAGAAATCGACACCGGTGCTGCCGTTGGGTGACCAGGCATCCCGGTGTATTCCATTCACCAGATCGGCAAAGGCCATAGTCATTTCGTCCAGTGACTGGATTTCACCACGAACATCGATATCCCGAAGTTCCATGAGGGAACCGAGTTTTCCGGACTTGAGGTTCAGCAGCTCACCGTTGGCTTCCCAGACGATGTCGTGGTGACCCTCGTTTGCAGGATTCGGCTCGACGTCCAGATATGAAACCTGCTTACCCTGAATCAGATGCAGCCCCCCGGTATGGATGAGAAATTCATCCGGATCCCGGTTGTCAACCGTAACCGAAATGTAGTCTGATAATTTATTCACAAGAAGATCGCGGCGGTCGTAGAGGTCGTTGGGGTTATCGCCCAGGGCTTCGGATTTAACGATTTCCTCATTCAACCCCTTGATTTCAGCGAGCATACCATTTACTTCGCCCACCGAAACTACGACATCATCGTTCAGCATGGTACGGACCTGTTTAAGACGGTCGTATCTACGGTTGATACCATCGAGAAGGGCCTCACCACGTCTGAGAACGGCCTGCCGCTCGGCCTGGCCGTCGGGATGAACCGACAATTCCTGCCAGCCCTCCCAAAAATTGTCCATCATCACCCTGACCGATGTGTCATAGGGTTCCATATGGATCTGCTCAACCTGCAGCAGATAGGAATCCCGGGTCCGCCAGTAGCCGGCGACATCACCCTGGGCCAGAATGCGATTTTCCAGGAGTTCATCCCGAATTCTTTCGATACTGGCCACCCCGACGCCCTGCCCTATCTGCCCGGGAACTTCCTCCCGGTTGAGCTGGGGTCGGTACAGTGGATCTACCGAGCGCATGTTAACCCGCTGGCGGCTGTAGCCTTCCACCGAAGCGTTGGAAAGGTTGTGTCCTATTGTAATCAGCCCCTGCTGATGAGCATTGAGACTGCGTTTTCCGATTTCAATACCGCTGAAGGTACTGGACATGTTCCGGCCCCCTAGAGGTGATGGGATACCACAAGGGGATCCCTGCCGGCGGAGGCTGATTGCCCCCGCTTGTTATACATCCGGCCCCGTGTGGAGGGAACCAGCTCTTCCATCAGATCGCGGCCCAGTCTGCCCCGGGAATTCGCATACCCCGCTACTCCCCGAATCCGGCTCCTGACCATAACGAGACGGGCCTTCAATTCGCCACGGACGTTATGAAACCTGCGGCGGGTATCAGGCGGCAATTCTGATATTTTCTTCTCGAGAGAATGATGGGGTTCAGTATCGGCGCAGAGTTTATCGGTTACCGCCTGTCGTTTTTCTTCGATGACTTCCAGATGGTCGGCCATAGCGTCCAACCGTTTCAATGCCGCTTCCAGTACCGGCCAATCCCGGCTGTGGAGCCCGGAACGCATTTCTCCGGAAGCTTCGGTAAAATCATCCAGAAGCTGACGCTCCTGTTCCATCAGGCTGATGAGCCGTTCCCAGCGATGTCGCTCACTCATGTCCACTCCTTGTCAGGCAGAGTCCACCTCAGTTCTTTTTCGACCTGAAGAGTAAGTGAACTTAGAAAAAACTGAGTTGAGTCATGTGGTCTATATAAGTCTGTCGAATTTGTGGCTTTCGCTTCAGAGTGGTTAAGTCCGGCAGACTCTTAACCTGCTTTTCTAAAAAACAGGTTACAGGTTATCGAGTGTCCGTTCATCCTGTATAAGAACGGTTGCTTCGGGGAATATGGCGAGGGCTTCATCCAATATCTGTCGAGCCTCAATTAAACGCTGTTTTCGGACTGCATCCGCGAAGCGGTTATGGTAATGCACCACGGCATTGTTATGGTATGTTTC
>DAOVYP010000383.1 GCA_030635565.1 Spirochaeta sp.
AACGTCGAATACGAAGGGCTCATTGAAATCAGCGGCGGCATGGAAAATGGTGATTTGATCCTTAAGGTCCGGGATAATGGAGAGGGCATGGATATCGATAAACTGTCAGCCCTCCTTGATACAGACCAACAGGGAACAGGCATCAGAAACGTTAACGAACGAATCAGGCTCTATTTCGGACCGGAATACGGCCTGAATTACGAAAGCAATGAGGGAAAGGGAACCCTGATAACCATCAGGATTCCCGGTGAAAGGAGCATACAAGCGTGAAATACCTGATTTTCTTCATCGGGAGCCTTGCCGTCGCCCTGATAATCTTTCTGGTGCTCACATTCTCCTTCGAGCCGGGGAAAACCGGAGAGCTGCATCTGGAGAAACCTATAGTCGTGGTTGTAAAGGCCACCGTCGAGGGCCAGCCGATGAACTTCTGGAGTGTCGTCAAGCAGGGAATCAACGAGGCGGCCAAGGAATTCGGCGTTGAAGTTATAATCACCGGACCGGATCATGAGCGTCAGATCAGCCGTCAGGTAAATATCATCAACAGAATTATAGAAGATGAACCCCCACTCATTATCCTGGCCGCCTCGGATTTCTATCTCCTGGCCGAATCGGTGAGCATCGCGGCTGGAAAGGGGATTCCAGTTATCACGATGGATTCCGGGGTCAATTCAACCCACCCTATCTCGTTCATCGCAACCAATAATCTGGAAGCAGGCATTAAAGCAGGTGAAGAGATGAGACGACTGCTGCCAGCACAGGATGCACTTTCCATTGCTATCGTCAGCCATATCCGGGAAACCGCCACTGCTATCGAACGTGAAGCCGGAGTCAGGCAGGCCCTGGGAGACCGGCCCATCACCGGTACCTGGTTCTGTGAAAACGACGAAAAAATCGCCTATGACCACACGATGGAGATACTGAAGGATCCCTCGATCAGGGGCATCGTGGCCCTCAATGAGATTGTCACACTTGGGGTGGTCATGGCTATTGAAGATTCGGAGGCTTCAAACCGGATTTCCGTGGTGGGATTCGATAATGCACCGCAGGAACTCGCTTTCCTCGAACAGGGTGTTCTCAAGGCAACGGTTGTACAGCGTCCCTACAACATGGGATATATGGCCGTTAAGACTGCGGTGGAATTTCTCAAAGGCGACAAAGTGAAACCAATTATCGACACCGGGTCGGTACTTATTACCGCCGAGAACATGTTCCAGAGGGAGTATCAGGAACTATTGTTTCCGGTCAATGACGACTGAGTCACTTTATCACTTTATCAGTTGTCATCCCTGTCGGGGCGATTCAGCTTGCCTCGATCCTCTCGATCCCACTGTTTCCACTCATCCCAGCGATTCCACCAGTCCTGCCATCGGCCCCGACGGTAGCCTCTTCTCTCTATCAGATAGGTTTCACCGGTCTCGGGATTTGTGATTTCCAGAGGATAACCGAGCACCCCCTGAATATCCGTTCCCGTCATGCGAATCCATCGTTTGGAATAGGTGTCGTACCACCAGACCTCCGACTCACCGGTTTCAGGATTCAGATAGAACAGCTTGTCCTGAATGACGCCGCCATTCATCGAGATATCCCTGAAGCTGGTGCGCTCCTGACTGGCGGTGAAATAACCGAACTTCCGGGGCCCTGAGAACCGTGCCAGCTGGCGTTCAGCAGAGAGGTTCACATCGATCACCGATCCGGGGACATAGTTTCCCTCGTCATCCCAATCAGTCGTGGAGATGGTAACCCGGTCACCGTCTCTCACCACCTTGATCCTTGTGCGGGTATTTTTCCAGCCGTCGGATTTTACACCGCCGACATTCAGCTGTCGGCTCCAGAGTACATCGCCGATTTCCGGATTATCCACTCCAGGAGACAGGCGGCGCACAATCAATCCCCAGCCCTGCCGCGGTTCGACATATGTATCACCTGATGATGAACCTTGTGAACGGGCGGCTTCCAGGACGTAATTTGAATCCCCGTCCCGAAGAAAGGCCACAATCAATCCCATGGTATCGTCATCATCATCTTTGGAAGAGACAGTTGCTTCCAGGGTGTAATGTTCGCTTTCCTGACCGTCCGGGCTCACCATTCCCGCATACACAGAATTCCTGGCATATTCGATATAGGATCCGTCTCTGTCGTTTTTCAGCTTCCACAGAAGCGCCAGATCCGCTTCGTCACCGCGTTTTACCCTTGACGCTTCGGCATCTTCTCCGTTGCTGAAATACATATGGTTGCTGAGTCTTCCCCAGTTATCGAAAATCTCCTGAGGGTTCGGCGGCTCATAGATAAGCATCTTCCGTTCCATTGCACTGCGGTCGTCGTATACATAACCCTGTACGGGTACAAGAAGGTCATCTTCAGATATCTCTTCGACTTCCGGTGCCCTCAGCATTAGACGCAGCATCCCATCAGCCGCATAGGTGTCGTTAACAGGCTCACCGATAATGTGGACGCTGTATTCAAGTATAATCTCCTCCCCTTCCGATTCGTAGGGAAGGGAGGAAGCATCAATAATGACGTTGCCGTTTACAATCCTTGCCGAAGCACCACCGACGGTGCCTACCGACAGGATTTCCAGCCCTGATCGGTTGAGCATGTTGTTGAATCCTTCCAGGAGCAGTGCCAACGGTATGATGTTTTCCGAATCCCCGAGAAGTAGTTCGGAAACCCGGGACTCAGGCTCTGCGGGCTCTGCAATCAGTGGATCCACCGTTATGGAAATTTCCCGGGCTTCGGATTCTCCGAATGCATTCACTGCGACGATCTGATAGATATAGTTGGTTCCCGGTACTACCGGGGAATCCGTCCAGCTTACGGTGTTAGCGGGAAGTCCGGTGCCCACAAGAGAAAACTCACCACCATCGGCAGACCGGTAGATGACATAACCCGTTTCCAGATCCGAGGTATCGACCCAGAAAAGTTTTACTGACAAGCCGGACTGGCTGGTTTCCGGCGTACCCGGGACTTCGGGTACCGTATAAAAAATCTCCGGACCGAATGTGATGTCCGTTACCGTTTCGAGACCGTCAAACACCTGTACAGTCTCGGCTACGGATGATATCAATTCACCGTTGTCGAACAGCTCACAGGAGAACACATACTCCCCGGAGGGATAATCCCCGGTGAATCGAAAACCGTCATCGCTTATTTCAACTTCGAC
>DAOVYP010000387.1 GCA_030635565.1 Spirochaeta sp.
AGTACATCTCGTAGTCGCTCACCGGTGACGCGCTTGACGGCCAGCATACGTTATGGCCCAGGGCGAAATAGGGGGAGCCGTCCGTGAACTGGAAGTGACGTCCGGTCTTGGACACTCCCACAAATCCGTGTTTCTCTGACTCGAGAGCCGTGAACCCTCCTTTCTTGGGAGGGGACGTCCCCCCCCTTGTTCTCACCTTGACGCTGTACGTGTGTCGTCCAGTCTCCCGGGGGGAGAATCTCACCTTCCACAAGAAGATGCTGCCCGGCTATAAATTTGTAGAGCCCATTAATTTCCTGAAAGCCTTTTTTCTTGACTATTACAAGAGCTGGATCCGGATTCTTGTTGACCTCCTGCTCATCCAGGGGAAATGGTCGACCAAATTATCATCCCAGCAGTTCTCGGAGGCTTATCATCAGCTCCTTTCGCTGTCCGAACAGCTTATCAACTTCGATACGGGACTGGCTGATGACGGTCCGACAGGAAGCAAGGTGAAGCGTCTGTTGAGGCAGTCGACCCGGGATCGCTCCGCCCTGGTCACCCTGAAAAATGTCCTTAATGATGTCAATAACGAGGCGAAGGAAATTATCAATTCTTCGGCACAGAACCTGATAATTCTGGGAAAGAGCATCAAGCAGCTGCTCGACGAATACAAAGCTGAGGGGCAGGAAATCATCATCAACTGGAAGGAAGTGGAAGGATGGGCCGAAAACCCCATCGGTGAGCAGATGTCCGAGGTCTATACGCAGATTTACTACCTGGTGCAGCTGCTGCAGCTATACATGAAAGACAAAAAATAGTTCCCCCCTGTGACATCGAAGAGGTTGCGATAAAGCACCCTCGGTCCTAGCGGTGCCTGCGGCATCCGACGGACTGTCGGGCACTTTTCTCCACCTCTTCGATGTCACGAAGGTATCGTACGGCTGGCGGTGCCTTCGGCATCCGACGGGCCTGCGGGTACTTCCCTCCAGCTCTCAGGAGTCATGAATATCTCTTACAGCTGGCGGTGCCTTACCGCACGCTCCCCTGGTGCTGGTGCCAGGAAGGTAATGGGAGTGTATGGCGCTGGGGAGCAGGAGAAAATACCGTGAGAGCGCGTCGGATGCCGCAGGCACCGCTAGCGCCGAGTGGTATATTTCGCATGCTTTCCAGCGTCAGGGGTGCACATTTCTCAGGTGAAGCGTTCCCGGATTCTGGCGCTGACATAGTCCAGGATCGAAACCGTTATGGCAATGAACCAAACCGCGAGACCCGCAGATTTATAATCAAGCAGGCGGATATACTGCATCAGCAGGAATCCGATTCCGCCGCCGCCGACCATTCCGATGACCGTGGACATACGGACGTTGATGTCCCATCGGTAGATTGTGAAAGAGACGAAAGGCGGGATCATCTGAGGAATCACCGCATAGACGATGGTCTGGAGCTTGGTGGCTCCCGTGGCCTGTATGGCCTCAATAGGACCCGGATCGATACCTTCGATGGCTTCGGAATAGAGCTTACCCAGGGCTGCCACGGAATGGATGGTGAGAGCCACTATGCCGGCGAAGGGGCCGAGCCCCACCCACACAACGGCGATGAGCGCCCAGATGAGCGGTTCGATAGAACGTACGATATTCATGATTGTCCGGGTGAAGAAATAAATGGATAGACTGAGACGGCTTCCTGACATCAGGTTCTTTGCGGCCAGAAAGCTCACCGGGATGGCCAGGATGATGCCGAAGAAGGTGGCCATCATGCCCATGAAAATGGTTTCGATGATGAGGCTGATTGTGAGTTTGAGTGGGCTGGAAGCGATGACTTCACCGGTTTCGTTGATCTGACGGGCCATCATGTTATGGATATGGGGCCCGGTGGCGCTGGGAGGTATGAGTCGATAGGGCATCACCATCTGCAGGGAGAACGCTCCGTTCGAATCACTCCTTGTCGTGACGTAGGCCCCCTCATGCCTGGGCCTGAATTCGTTGCCCATGGCATCGGCCCACCAGATCTGAACTTCCTGATCGGGGAAGAACCCCCGGCCGGTGACGGTGAGGAGTGTTCCGGCCAGGATTTCGTTGCTGCTTCCGAGGCTGGAGAGTTCGCCTTGACGGGGACTGACATCGAGGTATGGTTTACCCGCTTCCTCGATCGGGGCCGGGGGAGGGGTTCCCTCGGGGTCGGCCAGTATTGTCGTCATGGCTTCATTTGTTTCGGTGATACGCTCCACTGCCGCTTCCCAGGGCCAGAGCACCTTTGACAGGGGAACCCAGGCCTCTGAAGCCTCCTGAGTGAGTTTCCGAATATCGATCTCGCTGATCTGCCACCCTATAGTGAAGAAGAGGGCGAGGATTACGGCGAACAAAAATGGAACGCCTTTAGGACCTGTCAGGGTTTTGCCGGAAGTCTGTCGGGCGAGTTTCAAGGCATCCAGGATATTGAGAACCCATACCAGGATGAATCCGATGATGGCGATGATGACGAAACCCGTCTTCAGGTCTGTGGTTTTAGACAGACGACCGATCCAGTCCATTTCTCTATGCGCCACGACGTTCAGGCGCCAGAGGAACAGGGCGAGAGAAGTTCCCAGGGCCATCAATATGGTAATTCCACGTCGGAACTTTCCAATGAGAATCTGACCCAGACCGGGAATAACGAAGGAGGCGACAGCTGCGAATCCTGGACTGACTATCGCTTTGCTCATGATTTGCTTCCTCCTGTAATGGAGCCGGCATTGATGCGTTCGGCTTCCTCTCCATAAATCTCTTTGAATTCCGAATCGGTCATGCGTTGGATTTCTTCCCGGGTCCCTTCGTATGCGATCCGGCCGTCCCGTAGACCGATAACCCGGGTGGCATATCGCTGGACCAGGTCGAGGTAATGGAGGCTGCATATGACGGTGATTCCCGATTCTTTATTCAGATCTTCCAGGTAGCCCAGGATAGTGTGAGCCAGAACCGGATCAAGGCTTGCTACCGGCTCGTCGGCCAGAATCATTTTCGGATCCTGCATCAGGGCCCTGGCGATTCCGACCCTCTGCTGCTGTCCCCCTGATAACTCATCGGCTCTCTTACGGGCCTGAGGCGTCAAACCCACCCGCTCAAGTGCTGCCGCGGCCTTCTTTTTATCCACCGCGGGGAATAGCCCTGCGAGGGAAGC
>DAOVYP010000114.1 GCA_030635565.1 Spirochaeta sp.
CGGGTCGTTTCGACAGACAGGTTGTCGTTGCCATGCCCGATGTCAGGGAGCGGGAAGCCATCCTGCAAATTCATGCCCGAAAAATCACCATGGACAAGGGCGTGAAGCTGTCGGTTGTTGCCAGGGCCACATCCGGTTCTTCCGGAGCCGACATCGCCAATATTGTCAATGAAGCCGCCCTCTTTGCAGGCCGGGAGGGCCGGAAACGGGTGAAAATGGCGGATTTCGAGGAGGCCCGTGACAAAATTCTGATGGGTGTCGCCCGGCGCAGTATGGTAATGAGTGAAGAAGACAAAAGGATGACGGCTTATCATGAAGCCGGACATGCCCTGCTTCATTACAGCCAGGAAAAGGCTGATCCGGTACACAAGGTGACTATTGTTCCTCGTGGAATGGCGTTGGGAGTGACATTCAGCCTGCCGGAAAAGGATCAGTACAGCCGTGGCATCGGTTGGATCAAGGCTCAGCTCGTTATTCTTTACGGCGGTTTCGCCGCCGAGGAACTCATTTATGAAGAAACGACGACGGGTGCTCAGAACGACATCCGCCAGGCCACGGACCTGGCCCGGAAAATGGTCTGCGAATGGGGTATGAGCAACCTGGGGCCTGTGGCTCTGGGCGGGGCCGACGAACCGATTTTCATCGGAAAAGAAATTGCACAACATGCCGACTATTCCGATGATACGGCCCATAAAATCGATACGGAAATGCGAGCATTACTGAACGAAGCCCTGGATGTAGCCCGGAAAATCCTGAAAAAAGAGCGAAAAAAACTCGAATCCCTCACCGATGCTCTTATGGAAAGAGAGACTCTTGATGACGCTGAAATCCGGCAATTATGGGGAATGAAGCCTGGTGATGCACAGCACGGTTTCAAACCACTAGTGGACTTCAACGGGAATTCCGGGAATGAGGGGAAGGTTCATTCATCGTGAGAAATCCCTTTTTATTGAGGAACGGCGCCATTCTTCTTGGCATCCTGATCTTTTCAGGCACGGTTTCCCCTCAAAGCGGCGGAAACCCCGATTCGGTGATCGCCCGGGTCTGGCTTGAACGCGCCGCCGTGCTCCTCAACGCTGAGAATCCAGATAATATTGTTTTGAATGAAGCGGCGTTTGCACTGAATACAGCCGCTGAATTTCGCTCTCCAGGGAGGGATGCGCTCTATCTGGAAGCCAAGTTGTTGCTGAAGGGTTACAGGAAGGAGCCCGATATCCCCGGTGAGTCGGCAACACGGCGGGGCTATTTGCTGTTGGGGAAGTCTCTTGACGACCATACTCCCGGTTCTTCAAGCGATATCACCCGCTTCGAGGACAGGGCGGTACTCTGGTCTTCACAGGCCCTCCGGTTAAAGGAATTCAGAGATTTGCTGGATCGCTATCAAAGCTGGCCCCGCGGGAACCGGGATGACCCTGTACTGATATACGCCGCAGCAAGAGCTGCCCTGTATCTGGGTCTTGAAGAGCAGGCTGCCGATCTGGCGGTCAGGGGTGAAGCCCTGACGGTTCCCGGTACCGACCTGGGACGTCTTGGTCCCTCATTTATCGGGGGTGCCCAGCCGGCGTTTCGCGCACTGGCTGTAGCTGCCAAAGACAGTAATTCGATTTCTACCCTGGATGCCGCCTGGAGAAGGTGGGGTATTGGAATGGAGGAAACACTCAGACCCTGGCTGCTTTCGGGTCATATCAAGTTTTCGGATACCGGAAACCTCATGAATTTGCTCTCCTCAGACATGGTGAAAGCTGTACTTCTGATGACAAACCCCGGTGATTCGGACATGGATATACACGAGGATTTTTCATGTGATCTTGCATTATTCCGCAGAATCCGCTCCGCTGTTCCTGAGTCACGAAAAGTATTGACCGACAGTTTACTTGAAGATTACACAGGACTTCTTCTCGCTGATGCCGATTACGATGGTTATCCGGAAGAATTCCTGAGGTTTGTGAACGGCAAACCGGATTACAGGAAAATTGATAAAAACCAGGACGGCTGTTTTGAATGGTATATCATTTATAACGGTTACGATCCGTGGCATATACAGTTTGACGATGGAAATCTGGGAATAATTTACGAACAGGGTGCCTATCCTTCTGTGCTTTCCATGAATCGACGGAATGATGATTCACGGATTGAGTTATTCATGCATCCCGGTGGATTCTCATGGGAAGCCGAAAATTCCGGGGGCTTCTGGACGGATCCTTCAGAACCTGACTGGAATGAGGATCAGCTATGGTTCGGAACCCGGAGGGTGAATATCACCGTGAACGGTCTGGACAGCAACACCGTTGGAGAATCAATCACATATCTTGCTGAAGGTTATCCCCTGAGGGCCGTCGAAAGACTTTCTGTTGAAGATGTGCCCGGGAAACCGCTTTGGACACGTGAAATTATATATGACGACGGAGTTGCCGCAGCCGGCCGGCGCTCCTACCGAATGGACCCGGATAATCCGGGGCAGTATCTCTGGGAACTCTATGAAAGATTTGAGAACGGCGAAATGGTCGGTCTGGCATGGGATCCGGGTATGACCGGAACTCCTTCATATCTGAGGGACTGGGCGCTTGAAAGATATCTGGAAACTCAAGTCTGGGATCTTGATGCCGACAGATGGATCGATGTACGCCGCTTCGTTTTCCCGGGCGCTAAGGTGATGTCAAAGGAAATTCTCATTACCGAAGCGCGTCAAGAGGATCTCATTCCCTGGATCACTGCCGATTGGGCACCCTGGGAACAGTAAAAATGAATCGAATGAAAAAAGACTCCGGAACAGTAAAAAAAATCGCCGTACTGACACTGTTGAGTGTAACTGTCATTACGGCATGCAGTACCGGTTCAACTATTGAAAACGAGCTGGATACTCTGAGTGATTTTTCCCTGGATCGTATAGATCGTCTGCTTGAAACAGGTGATAACCTCAGGGCTCTGCCGCTGATCTTCAGCCGTGACAGGAGCGGTGATGGTTCTGAAGGTCGCTATGATCAGGCAATAGATGGTCTGAATGCCGAATGGAATGCGGCCCGAAGCGACGGGGACTGGCGAAAATCACTGGTATATCTGCGTTCATTCCGCATACTCGGGGAAGAAAAGAATACCGACGGCATAACTGAAACGGATCTTTTCCTTGAAGGTGTTTATGAATTTCTTGATGCCGAATCGACCGGTGCCGCAGCTGCACTGATTCAGTCGGAACTGAATATTGATGACATCGATCCGGAAATCCGGACTGATCTCGCTGCGCGTTTTGAAGAATCCGGACACCGTACGGTAGTGGCGGAACTCCTGGGTGTCGAACAACCGGGGTCTCCGGGGATGGGATCCCTTGTCGATGGAACCATCACCGTCTGGGTGAATCGGGGTATCAAGCTTGTCGGAAATGTCGGGGTTCCCGACAGGGGAATCGGATCTGGTTTCTTTATCGATCCGAAAGGTTATCTCCTCACCAACTACCATGTTATCGAAAGCGAAGTGGACCCGTCATACCAGGGTTATTCCCGTCTTTATGTTAAAGTCGATGACGCATCCGGCGAAAGAATACCCGCCAAGGTTATCGGCTGGGACCGTAATCTTGATCTTGCCCTGCTGAAAACCGAAATGGATGTGCCCTATGTGTTCAGCTTCTCGACTGAAGACACCCCGGACCTGGGTGCTCGGGTGAACGCTATCGGCTCCCCGGGCGGACTCACCCGGACACTGACAGCAGGTACCGTTTCGGCTTATGCCCGCTCCATTCAGCCCATGGTAGGGTCCCTGCAGATTGACGTACCCATCAATCCGGGTAACAGCGGGGGACCCCTTTTGAATGAGGCCGGTGAAGTTATCGGTGTCATATTCGCCGGTGTACAGAGCTATGAAGGAATCAATTTCGCCATACCCGGACCATACGTCAAGCGTCTGACCCCCTCGCTCTATGTCGGAGGACAGATTGATTTACCATGGCTCGGGTTGTCGGCCTGGGATGCAGTCGGGCGTATAGAAGTGACTTATGTTGTACCGGGTTCACCTGCGGCAGACGCCGGACTCCGTCCCGGGGATCTGATCAAGACAATTGACGGTTTTCATTTTCTGAGCATCCGTGCAGTCCAGGAATATTTCCTTTCCCGTGCTCCCGCCACTCTGACATCGGTTGTCTGGGACAGGGGAGGTGAAATCACCGAGGGAATCGCCGCCCTGGGTGTCCGTCCAGAGATCCCGCTCAAGGCTGCCCTCACAAGGGATGCGCGGGAACATCTGTTGACTCCTTTGTTCGGTTTTACCGTCGAACGTATCAGCGGCAGCGGACTGCATCAGAATTATCGCATTGTATCAGTCCTGCCGGGATCCGTTGCGGATGAGGCGGGATTTACCGCCGGAGACAGTTTTTCCCTGCGCAAGTGGATTCATGATGAGGAGTATGATGTGGTAGCCATTCAACTCGTCTTAAAAGGGCGCAAGGCGGGATTCCTTGAGTCGGCGATACAAATTGCCTCATATCTGGATGTCAACACAGTCTTTTGAGCATCGCAGCGATCGCGGTGCGTCGACACGTCATGGCCGCATCGATATAATCCCTCCTATGGCATCAGACCAGTCACTCACTCGAAATTTTTGCATCATTGCGCATATCGACCATGGCAAGTCCACCCTGGCCGATCGCTTTCTTCAGCACGCCAAACTGGTTTCCGACCGGGAATTCCACGACCAGATGCTTGATACAATGGATATCGAACAGGAGCGGGGCATCACAATCAAAAGCCAGGCCGTCACCATAAATTTTGAAGCCGATGACGGCAAATCATACCGCCTGAATCTCGTCGACACACCGGGTCATGTGGATTTCTCTTATGAAGTGAGCCGGGCCATCAGCTCCTGTGAAGGTGCTCTGCTTATCATTGACGCATCCCAGGGTGTTGAAGCTCAGACCCTGTCCAACATGTATATGGCTCTGGAGAACGATCTGGAAATCCTCCCGGTAGTGAACAAGATTGATTTGCCCAGTGCCGATTTGGATATGGTAAGACAGCAGATCGATCACGATCTGGGGCTCATCGGCGATATGGCCGCTCCAATATCCGCCAAAACAGGCGAAGGAGTCGCCGACCTGCTTAACTCTCTTGTAGAGTATATACCTGCACCGACAGGCGACCGGGATTCTCCGCTTCAGGCCCTGATCTTCGATTCCCATTACGACACCTACCGCGGAGTCATCATTCATATACGTGTTTTTGAAGGCGGCTTGAAAGAAGGGCAGACCATTCGCCTGATGTCCGCCGAGGCCGATTACAAGATTGAAGAAATCGGAGAGTTCCGCCTGTCTCTCAAGCGAACAGGATCCCTTGACGCGGGTGATGTCGGCTGGTTCATCGCGGGTATCAAAAACATCGGTGACATCCGGGTCGGTGATACCGTTACAGATGCGGCTAACCCATCATCAGAACCCCTACCGGGATTCCGTGAAGTCAAACCAGTTGTATTCTCATCCATCTACCCGGTGGACACCGATCAGTACGAAGAGCTTCACACGGCGCTTGATAAACTCAAACTCAACGACGCATCGCTGGTGTGGGAGAAGGATGCATCGGCCGCCCTCGGATTCGGATTCCGCTGCGGGTTCCTCGGCCTGCTTCATCTGGAAGTTGTTCAGGAGAGGCTGGAGAGGGAGTTCGGCTTGAACATCGTTCTCACCAGTCCGTCGGTACGGTACCGCATCATTCCCCATAAGGGAGATCCATATTTTCTGGATAATCCGGCCCTGTTCCCCGAAGTGGGAACCATTGAAGGAACAGAGGAACCTTATATCAAGGCCACTATCATCACACCTTCGGAATACCTGGGCCCTCTGATGAGCCTCTGCATGAATAAGCGTGGTATTCAGAGGAACATGACCTACCTTGACGAGAAACGTGTCGAGCTCATCTATGACATGCCGCTGGCGGAAGTCCTTTTTGATTTCTACGACAAACTGAAATCCATCAGTCGCGGATATGCTTCGTTCGATTACGATGTTACCGATTACCAGATTACCGATCTGGTGAAAATGGAGATTCTCGTTAACGCCGAGCCGGTGGACGCCCTCAGCCAGTTGGTTTTCCGGGAAAATGCCCACAAGCGCGGCCGGCGGGTATGCCGGAAACTCCGGAAGGAAATTCCCCGTCAGCAGTTTAAAATCCCGATTCAGGCTGCCATCGGCGGGACTATTGTCGCCAGGGAAACCATCAGCGCCCTTAGAAAAGATGTTACCGCCAAATGCTACGGTGGCGATATTTCAAGAAAGCGAAAACTTCTGGAGAAGCAGAAAGAAGGAAAGAAGCGTATGAAAATGGTGGGGAACGTGGAACTTCCCCAATCGGCATTTCTCTCGATTCTGCGTACCGATGACGAGGATTCCTGAATTCTTATTAAGTGACCTCTGGCGCCTTGAGGATTATTTCACGACTGCAATTCGCAGCTGCGGACCCTGTCGATATAGCGCTGGAGTTGACGTGAGCGGCTCACTGAACGGACCAGGAATAAATCGTCTTCTTTCGGCAGGGGCGGTTCATCGGGGAAATCCGCGAATACCTCATCCATCCCCTCAAGGGCGCTCACAACTGCAGAGGCGCTCCCATCCTTTCCGGCATAGGCATCCCATGCCGCGGTAATTCTCATGAGAAGACTCTGCTCAGAATCAAGAAACGAAGCAGCCAGTTCGGATTCTTCTTTTCGCCGGCTATCTGTATCAGGCGGTTCAGGCTGAAACTGCATCGGATGTGCTTTTGTGAGAAGAATTTTCGCAGCCTCGGTTTCACTGATAACCGGAAGACCGAGATCCAGGCCTCCCGGCTCAAGGACATAAAGCCTGTTTTCACTGGAATAACGATCCTTCAGCATTGCGGCATACCCTTCAAGGACAGTATCGGTATTCAGCTGTTTTCCTGCGGCATCCGAGGATTTCAACCGGGGACGCTTCATTGAGGCTATCCAACCGGGATATGGATTCAGACGGTTTATGGTGGAAAGCTGCCAGCGATGAAACGATGCACCCCGGGCGTGAGACTTCCCGGGACTGTAGGCGAAATCAAGTCCTGTCAGAAATACCGGCCCGGTGGTCAGCCCCCCGGCAATCTCCAGCGCAACCAGCCCGACGGAACCCAGTGGAGGAATGGGACGGCTTCTGAGTCCTGATTCATCC